>NZ_JAIUKB010000177.1:0-18657 GCF_020176785.1 Saccharopolyspora sp. 6V
GGCCCGCACGAGGGGTGGGGCCACCCCGGATTCTCGCGTCCGCCCGCGCGCTCGGCGACGGATCCGTTTCGCGTAGCCTGGGGACGTCGTGGACATTTCGGACGAGTCCGCCGTGGACGGCGGCCCAGCCCCCGCCCTGCGCGCCCCTCGCCGCGCGCTCGTCGTCCTGGCCGGGCTGCCCGGCGCGGGCAAGAGCACCGTGCTGCACAAGCTGGTCGCACCGCCGGGCACGGTGGTGCTGGACTCCGAGCAGGTCCGGGCCCGCCTCAAGGCGCTGCTGCTCGACGCCGTCCCGTACCGCTGGTACCGGCCGCTGGTGCACGCGGTGCACCGCTCGCGCATCGCCTGGTACTGCCTGCGCTCCCGCGGCCGCGTCGTCGCGCACGAACCCTCCACCCGCGCCACCACCCGGCTGATGCTGGTGCTGTTCGCGCTGCTCAGCGGGCGGCGGCGGATCCTGGTGTGGCTGCACGTCGGGCCGGAGGAGGCGTTGGCCGGGCAGCACGCCCGCGGCAGGCTCATCCGGGGCCACGCGTTCCAGCTGCACGTGCACCGGGCGCACCGGATGCATCGGGCGCTGCTGTCCGGACGCGCGCCGCGCGGCTGGCAGGAGGTGCACCTCTACACGCGCGCCGACGTGACCGGTGGGCTGCGCCTGCTCGGCCCCCGCTGACCTGGCGGCGAGGTGAGATTCGTCCCGATAGCACGGGTGGGTTCGCCCGCCCGAACAGATGATCGCTACCCTGGACGACGACGCGGGGGCAGATTCCGCCGCGTCTGGCTGAGACAGCGAGCTGCGAGTGACTGGCAACAGTGCGTGTGCGTGCCAGGTGTGCGCGGCTTGACATGCGCGAGCAGCACCGCCCGCCCTTGGAGACGGCGACGGCGGAGCTGTGTTCGGACCTGACTGTTGCGATCGCCGCGTGCAGTGGACGTCGGTGCAGGGCCGTGACGCATTCCGGTTCAGCCCTGGCGACCACTACCGAGGAGATCCGCTACACCCATGCCCCAAATCGATCAAGCAGTTTCCGGTGTGCTCCTGACCGGCGACGCGAGCTCCGAGCTGCCCGCCGCCGACTTCAACGGCGAGCAGGCGGTCACCGCCGCCGTCGAATCCGCGCTGGCCGAGCAGGCGTCGGAGACGGCCACCGCTGAGCAGGCCACCGCCGAGCAGCCCACCGCTGAGCAGCCCGCCGCTGAGCAGACTGCCGTCGAGGAGCAGCCCGCCGCCGAGCAGGCCCCCACCGGCTTCGACGCCCTCGCGCTCGACCCGCTGGTCCGCAAGGTCCTCGTCGAGCTCGGCTACGAGACGCCCTCGCCGATCCAGGAGCAGACCATCCCGCCGCTGCTGGAAGGCCGCGACGTGATGGGCCTGGCACAGACCGGCACCGGCAAGACGGCCGCGTTCGCGCTGCCGATCCTCACCAACCTCGACCTCGACGCGCCCGGCCCGCAGGCCCTGGTGCTGGCCCCGACCCGCGAGCTGGCCATCCAGGTCGCCGAGGCGTTCCAGCGCTACGCCAAGCACCTGCCGGGCTTCAACGTGCTGCCGATCTACGGCGGCCAGAGCTACGGCCCGCAGCTGGCCGGGCTCAAGCGTGGCGCGCACGTCGTCGTCGGCACCCCGGGCCGGCTCATCGACCACCTGGACAAGGGGTCGCTGAACCTGCGCAACCTCAAGCACCTGGTGCTCGACGAGGCCGACGAGATGCTGCGGATGGGCTTCATCGAGGACGTCGAGCGCATCCTGCAGTCGGTGCCGGCGCAGCGGCAGGTCGCGCTGTTCTCCGCGACGATGCCCGGCGCGATCCGCAAGATCAGCCAGTCGTACCTGCGCGAGCCGGTGGAGATCTCGGTCAAGACCAAGACCTCCACGGCCACCAACATCACGCAGAAGTACGTGCCGGTGCGCGGCCCGTACAAGCTGGACGCGCTGACCCGCATCCTCGAAGTGCAGACCTTCGACGCGATGATCGTGTTCGCCCGCACCAAGCAGATCACCGAGGAGCTCGCCGAGAAGCTCAAGGCGCGCGGCTTCAACGCCGCCGCGATCAACGGTGACGTGCCGCAGGCGCAGCGCGAGCGGACCATCGGGCACCTGCGCGAGGGCCGGATCGACATCCTGGTGGCCACCGACGTCGCGGCCCGCGGGCTCGACGTGGAGCGCATCTCGCACGTGCTGAACTACGACATCCCGCACGACAGCGAGTCGTACGTGCACCGCATCGGCCGCACCGGCCGGGCCGGGCGCAGCGGCGAGGCGATCCTGTTCGTCTCCCCGCGCGAGCGGCACATGCTGCGCTCCATCGAGAAGGCCACCCGGCAGTCCATCGAGCAGATGGACCTGCCCAGCGTGGACGACGTGAACGACCAGCGCCTCGCCCGCTTCGCCCAGGGGATCACCGACACCCTGGAGAAGGGCGGTCTGGAGCTGTTCCACAACCTCGTGCAGGAGTACGAGCGCACCCACGACGTGCCCGCGGCGGAGATCGCCGCCGCGCTGGCCGGCATGGTGCAGGGCGACCGCCCGCTGCTGCTCGAACCGGAACCGCAGGACAACCGCCGCGGTCACCGCGACGGCGGCTTCGAGCCCGCCGGTACCGACACCGACACTTACCGGGTCGAGGTCGGCCGCCGGAACCGCGTCACGCCGAGCGCCCTGGTCGGCGCGCTGGCCAACGAGGGCGGCCTGCACAGCAAGCACATCGGGCACATCGACATCCGGGCCGAGCACACGCTCATCGAACTGCCCGCGAACCTGCCCGAGGACATGCTGCGCAAGCTCAGCAAGACCCAGGTCGCCGGCCGCGGCCTGCGGATCAGCCGGGCCGACGGCGAGGTGCTGGCCCGCCGCGGTCCGCGTCCCGGCCGGGACAAGCCGCGCCCGCACCGCAAGGGCGGCCCGCGGGCACCGCAGCAGGGCGGCCGGCCCGGCGGCGGCTACGGCAAGCGCCCCAGCCGCGACCGCACCTGATGACGAGGGCGGCGCGGTCTCCCCTGGAGGCCGCGCCGCCCGCTCGTCCGCCCCGCGCCCGCCGCTCGGACGCGGGCACCCGCCCGGCGGTCGCCTCCGGCGATTCCGGGTGCGGTTACCCTCGACCCTCAGGTACATCATTCGACTCAGGAGCGGCGAGAACCCGTGTTCGACACCCTTAGCGACCGGCTCACCTCGGTTCTGCAGAACCTGCGCGGCAAGGGCCGGCTCTCGGACGCCGACATCGACGCCACGGCGCGCGAGATCCGCATCGCCCTGCTGGAAGCGGACGTGGCGCTGCCGGTGGTCCGCGCGTTCATCGCGGGTGTCAAGGACCGCGCGAAGGGTGCCGAGGTCTCCGGTGCGCTCAACCCGGCCCAGCAGGTCGTCAAGATCGTCAACGAGGAGCTCGTCGGCATCCTCGGCGGCGAGACCCGCAGGCTGGAGCACGCCAAGAACCCGCCCACGGTGATCCTGCTCGCCGGGCTCCAGGGCTCGGGCAAGACGACCCTGTCCGGGAAGCTCGCCAAGTGGCTCTCCGGCCAGGGGCACACCCCGATGCTGGTGGCCTGCGACCTGCAGCGCCCCAACGCGGTCACCCAGCTCCAGGTCGTCGGCGAACGCGCCGGCGTGCCGGTGTTCGCCCCGGAACCGGGCAACGGCACCGGTGACCCGGTGGACGTGGCGCGGCGCAGCCTCGACGAGGCGAAGCGCGCGCAGCACGACGTGGTCATCGTCGACACCGCGGGCCGCCTCGGCGTGGACGAGGAGATGATGCGCCAGGCCGCGGACATCCGGGACGCCGTCCAGCCGGACGAGATCCTGTTCGTGGTCGACGCCATGATCGGCCAGGACGCGGTGTCCACCGCGGAGGCCTTCCGGGACGGCGTCGGCTTCTCCGGCGTGGTGCTCACCAAGCTCGACGGCGACGCCCGCGGTGGTGCCGCGCTGTCGGTGCGGCACGTGACCGGCCAGCCGATCATGTTCGCCTCCAACGGGGAGAAGCTGGAGGACTTCGACGTCTTCCACCCGGACCGGATGGCGAGCCGGATCCTGGGCATGGGCGACATGCTCACCCTCATCGAGCAGGCCGAGCAGGCGTTCGACGCCGACCAGGCCGAGCAGGCGGCGCAGAAGCTCGGCTCCGGGCAGCTCACCCTGGAGGACTTCCTGGAGCAGATGCAGGCGGTCCGCCGGATGGGCCCGCTGCAGAACCTGCTGGGCATGCTCCCGGGCGCGAACCAGATGAAGGACCAGCTCGCCAACTTCGACGAGAAGCACCTGGACCGGGTGCAGGCGATCATCCACGGCATGACGCCCGCCGAGCGCTCCGACCCGAAGATCATCAACGCGTCCCGGCGGCAGCGCATCGCCAAGGGTTCCGGCGTCACCGTCAGCGACATCAACGACCTGGTGAACCGCTTCTTCGAGGCCCGCAAGATGATGCAGCAGATGGCCGGCCAGTTCGGCGGCTTCGGCGGCGGGGGCGGCAAGAAGGGCAAGAAGGGCAAGGGCAAGAACCGCAAGGGCAAGGCCAAGGGGCCGACCCCGCCGAAGGGCATGCGCGGCATGCCCGGCGGGTTCCCCGGACTGCCCCCGGGCGGACTCCCCGGCGGGATGCCCGGGGCGGGCCCGGACACGTCCCAGCTGCAGGGCGGGCTCAACGAGCTCCCGGCCGGGTTCGACCCGTCCAAGCTGAACTTCGGCGGCAAGAAGAAGAAATGACCGCGCCGCTGCACCTGCGCGGCGTGCTGCTGCCCGAGGGCGAAGCCGGTGAGCTGTGGATCGGCGACGGCCTGATCAGCCGCACGCCGCTGCCCGGCGCGACCACCGCGCTCGACGGCGGGTACGTGCTGCCCGGGCTCGTCGACGCGCACTGCCACGTCGGCATCGGCCCGAACGGCCCGGTCGACCTGGAGGTCGCCGCGCAGCAGGCCGAGACCGACCGGGACGCGGGCACCCTGCTCATCCGCGACTGCGGCGCGCCGATCGACACCCGGCCGCTGCAGGAACGCGCCGACCTGCCGCGGATCATCCGCGCGGGCAGGCACCTGGCGAAGCCGAAGCGCTACATCCCGTACCTCGCCGACCAGCTGGAGCACGAGTCCCAGCTGCCCGCCGCGGTCGCCGAGCAGGCGGCCTACGGCGACGGCTGGGTGAAGCTCGTCGGCGACTGGATCGACCGCGCCGCCGGGGACCTCACCCCGCTGTGGAGCGAGGACGTGCTGGCCGAGGCGATCGCCGTCGCGCACGCGCACGGCGCCCGCGTCACCGCGCACGTGTTCGGCGAGGACGCGCTGCCCGGCCTGCTCAACGCGGGCATCGACTGCATCGAGCACGGCACCGGACTCACCGACGACACCGTCGAGCTGATGGCCCGGCACGGCACCGCGCTGGTGCCGACGCTGGTGAACATCGAGAACTTCCCGTCGTTCGCCGCGGCCGCCACGAAGTACCCGGACTACGCGAGCCACATGACCGCGCTCTACGAGCGCGGCGACGCGACCGTGGCCAAGGCGGTCGAGGCGGGTGTCCCGGTGTACGCGGGTACCGACGCGGGCGGCGGCATCGAGCACGGCGTGCTCGTCGACGAAATCCGCGCGCTGCACCGCATCGGCATGTCCGCCGAGCAGGCGCTGGGCGCCGCTTCCTGGGCCGCCCGCGAATGGCTCGGCCACGGCGGCCTGGAGCACGGCGCGGTGGCCGACCTGGTCTGCTACGACACCGATCCGCGCACGGACCTGGGCGCCCTGCGCCATCCCAGCCGCATCGTGCTGCGAGGCGCCGTCGTCACCTGATCGACGGTCCACCGCGTCCGAAAGCGGATGTGGGGCGGTGAAAGACGAAGGTAATCTGGCGATTCCGCCGGAACCTCGGCGTGCTGGAGAGAACCCACGGCCGAGCGGCGGGATACCCGGGCGAGCGCGTCCCGGAACGCCGCTCGCTCGAGACGGAGGCGCCCGTGCAGGTACCGCAGCCCGAGCCCGCCGAAGGCGCTTCCGCCGCGGACGGGGGGACCGGAACGGCCACCAAGATCCCCACCCCGTCGGCCGAACGCGACCACCGCTGGGGCTTCGGCGCGTTCTTCCTGGCGGAGGCCGTGTTCATCCTCGCCTCGGTGACGCTGGCGGCGCTGTTCGGGAACCCGCGCGAGAGCGCGTGGTTCTCGACCGCTCTGGTGTGCATGCTGATGCTGCCGACGCTGGTCTCCGCGGCCGTCGCCGTGGTCATCACCCAGGTGCGCGGCAACGGCCCGCGGCTGGACTTCGGGCTGCACTGGCGCTGGGAGGACGTCAAGACCGGCTTCGGCATCGGCCTGATCGGGCTGCTCAGCACCACCGTCGCCTCGATGGTCTGGATCAACTGGGTGGGGCCGGAGAACGCGACCTCCACGGTCAGCAGCCTGCTCGACGGGGTGCAGCTGTCCCCGTCGCTGGCGGTGCTGATCTTCCTGCACGTGTGGCTGATCGCCCCGGTGTGCGAGGAGGTCCTCTACCGCGGACTGCTGTGGGGCGCCATGGAACGGCTGCGCTGGAGCCGGATCAGCGCGTTCGTGCTCAGCACCGCCGTGTTCGCCATCGGGCACCTGGAACCGGAGCGCACCTGGCTGCTGCTCATCATCGCGATCCCGATCGGGGTGGCGCGGATGCGCACCGGCAGGCTCACCGCGAGCGTGGTCGCCCACCAGGTGAACAACTTCCTGCCCGCGCTGGGCCTGCTGCTGATCTCCCTCGGGGTCGTCCCGGCGTCCTGAGCGGGACCTGCTGCGGGGCGCGACCGGCCATCTGGCAGAATAGGCGCCTGTTCGCTGCGAGTCGGTCCCTCTCACCGTCCGCGGCCATCGACGTATGAGCCATCCACTCCGTATTTCCCCACACGGCTTGGTTCGCTCACCCGAGCACGAACGAGAGTCTGAGGAGCACCAGCACCCGTGGCTGTGAAGATCAAGCTGGCCCGCATCGGTAAGATCCGGGAGCCGCACTACCGCATCGTCGTCGCCGACTCGCGCACCCGTCGCAACGGCCGGGCGATCGAGACCATCGGTCAGTACCACCCGATGGAGAACCCGAGCCGCATCATCGTCGACTCCGAGCGCGCGCAGCACTGGCTGAGCGTCGGTGCGCAGCCGACCGAGCCGGTTCAGGCCATCCTCGAGGTCACCGGTGACTGGCAGAAGCACAAGGGCCTGCCGGGCGCCGAGGGCACCCTGAAGGTCGCCGAGCCGAAGCAGAGCAAGGAAGAGCTGTTCGCCGCTGCTCTCGCCGCTGCCGGTGAGGACACCGTCGCCGAGGCCACCACGCCCAAGAAGAAGGGCGGCAAGAAGGCCGAGGCGGAGGCCGCTGAGGAGCAGAAGTCCGAGGACGGCCAGGCGTGACGGTCCTCGCGGACGCGCTCGAACACCTGGTGCGCGGCATCGTCGACAACCCCGACGACGTCCGCGTCCAACTCCTCACCACCCGGCGGGGCCGCACCCTGGAAGTCCACGTGAACCCGGACGACCTGGGCAAGGTCATCGGCCGTGGTGGCCGCACGGCGACCTCGCTGCGCACCGTGATCTCCGGGATCGGCGGGCGCGGCATCCGGGTCGACGTGGTCGACACAGATCGATGAGGACGGCATGACCGGTCCGGAGCTGGCCGTGGGCAGAGTCGTGAAGACGCACGGCGTGCGCGGCGAAGTCGTCGTGGACGTGCGCACCGACAGCCCTGAACTGCGGTTCGCGCCGGGCGCGGTGCTCGGCGTCCAGCGGCGCGGCAAGCCCGGACCGGACACGCTCACCGTGACAGCCGCCCGGCCCCACGCCGGGCCCCTGCTGGTGCGCTTCGAGTCGGTGGACGGCATGGACGAGGCCGAGCGGCTGCGCGGTGTCACGCTGACCGTGCGCACCGACGAGCTCGCGCCGACCGACGACCCGGACGAGTTCCACGACCACCAGCTGGAAGGTCTGCGGGTGGTGCTGCCGACCGGCGACGAGGTAGGCGTGGTGCGCGAAGTGCTGCACACGCCCGGCGGCGAGCTGCTGTCGGTGCGCACCGCGGACGACGTGGAACGGCTCGTCCCGTTCGTCGCCGCCATCGTGCCCGCGGTCGACCTCGCGGCCGGGCGCGTCGTCGTCGACCCGCCCGAGGGCCTGCTCGGCGACGACTGACTCGTCGCCCCTCTTCCCGGCTCCGCGCCGGAACTCCCCGCTCGAAGGAACACCCGTTGCGCATCGACGTCGTCACGATCTTCCCCGAATACCTGGCTCCGCTGCGCGCCGCGCTGCTGGGCAAGGCGATCGAGCGGGAGAAGATCTCCGTCGGCGTCCACGACCTGCGCGACTGGACCCACGACGTCCCCCGCGCGGTGGACGACAGCCCGTACGGCGGCGGCCCGGGCATGGTGATGAAGCCCGACGTGTGGGGCGAGGCCCTCGACGAGGTGTGCGGCTCCGGGCCGCAGCCGCCCCGGCTGATCGTGCCCACCCCGGCCGGCCGGCCGTTCACCCAGCGCACCGCCGTCCGCTGGTCGGCGGAACCGTGGCTGGTGTTCGCCTGCGGCCGTTACGAGGGGATCGACCAGCGGGTGGTCGACGAGGCGGCGTCGCGGATGCCGGTGGAGGAGGTCTCCATCGGCGACTACGTGCTCGTCGGCGGCGAGGTCGCCACCCTGACCATGGTCGAGGCGGTGGCGCGGCTGCTGCCGGGCGTGCTGGGCAACCCGGCCTCCGCGGAGCAGGACTCGTTCTCCGACGGCCTCCTCGAAGGCCCCAGCTACACCCGGCCGGAGGTGTGGCGGGAGCGGCCCGTCCCGGACGTGCTGCGCTCCGGGAACCACGCCGCCATCGCCCGCTGGCGCCGGGACCGGGCGCTGGACCGGACCTACCGCCGGCGTCCCGACCTGCTGGAGCGGTTGCCCGCCGAGGCGCTGGACAAGAAGGACCGCGCCCGGCTGGACGCGCTGCGCGCCGAGGACGGGGCGGACGCCCCGGACTGACCGCGCCGGTGCTCCCGGATGCCGTTGTCCGGGGTCGGTTGCGGCGCCTGCCTGCGCGTCTGGCACACTTGACGGGTTGCCGCAGCCGGGTTCCGTCTCGGCGCGCACATCGCAAGCCAACCCCGTGTCAGGCGGCGGCCGCGGTTAAGTCCGGGCCACGATCCGCGAATGCACGGGTGCCTACGACACGGATGAGGACGGACCACCGATGAACACCCTGGACGCTCTGGACGCCCAGTCGCTGCGTTCCGACATTCCGGCCTTCCGGCCTGGCGACACGCTGAAGGTCTACGTCCGCGTCATCGAGGGTTCGCGCGAGCGGAACCAGGTCTTCCAGGGCGTCGTGATCCGCCGCCAGGGCGCGGGCGTCCGCGAGACCTTCACCGTCCGCAAGATCTCCTTCGGTGTCGGCGTGGAGCGCACCTTCCCGGTGCACACCCCCAACATCTCCAAGATCGAGGTCGCCACCCGCGGCCAGGTCCGTCGCGCGAAGCTGTACTACCTGCGCGAGCTCCGCGGCAAGGCCGCCAAGATCAAGGAGAAGCGGGAGCCGATCGCCGCTTCCTGACGCGGAACTCCCGCCATCGGCGGGTGACTTCGGACGACCCGGGTGCTTCGTGCATCCGGGTCGTCCTTTTTGTTGCCCTGCAGGCGATTCCGTTGATCCACGATCAGGTGAACGAGTCGGTGGGCCGTGGCGCATCACACCCCGGCTCCGTCCGCGCCGGCCCGGCACCGCCCGACCGCGGCGGGGGAATCCGCACGTCACGGCCGGGATGCGCGCGGCGGCCGCGCGTGCGGGAGGGCAGGGGGACTCCGCCGGGGTGCTCCGCGGTTCCAGTAGCCTGGCCGCGTGGCCGACGTCATGCGCTCTACCGGACCAGAAGAAGAGCCTCGCGAAGGCGCGGCTGCCGAACACGCCGAAGGGGGAGGCCGCCGCTCGCGGGGCGGTCGTTCGCGCGAGCGGAAGGGATCGTTCTGGCGTGAGCTGCCGATCCTGGTCGTGACCGCGCTGGTGCTGACGATCCTGATCCAAGCCTTCCTGGCCCGGGTCTACGTGATCCCCTCCCAGTCGATGGAGCAGACGCTGCACGGCTGCGACGGCTGCCAGAACGACCGGGTGCTGGTGGACAAGATCTCCTACCGGTTCACCGACCCCGATCCGGGCGACGTCGTGGTCTTCCGCGGCCCGGAGACGTGGGGCCAGAACGACTTCACGGTCGAGGAGCCCTCGAACCCGGTGGTCGGCTTCATGCAGAGCGCCATGTCGCTGGTCGGCTTCGGCTCGCCCGACGAGAAGGACTTCGTCAAGCGGGTCATCGCTACCGGCGGGCAGACCGTCGAGTGCTGCGACGACCAGAACCGCATGCTGGTGGACGGCAAGCCGCTCAACGAGCCCTACATCTACTGGGAGCCGGGCCGCGGCAACGTGCAGAAGGAGTTCTCGCCGGTCACCGTTCCCCAGGGCTACCTGTGGGTGCAGGGCGACAACCGCAACGACTCCAGCGACTCCCGCATCCAGGGCGGTGGCGGCGTCAACGGTGCGGTGCCGGTGGACAACGTGATCGGCAAGGCCCAGGTGATCGTGCTGCCGCCGCAGCGCTGGCAGAGCATCGAGGAGACCGATCCGCAGGCCGACGCGCTCGGCGCGCCCGCCTGGCAGGCGGGGCTTCCCGCGGGGATCGGCTTCGCCGCCGCCTTCCCCGTGCTGTGGGTGGGGCGCAAGTTCTCCGCCGCAGTCCGGCAGCGCCGCCAGGAGCGGCACTGACGGTGGGTGCACGGCTCGCGGTCGCCGGGGCGGGGTGGCGCCCGCCGCGGCCGGTGATCCGCCGCAGCAGCGGGAACTGGGCGCTGCAGAGCGCCGTGGACCGCAGCGGTCTGGGGCCGGTCGCCGGGGTCGACGAAGCGGGGCGCGGTGCCTGCGCGGGTCCGCTCGTGGTCGCGTCCTGCGTCCTCCGCCCGGGGGACGCGCGGCGGTTCGAAGGGCTCACCGACTCCAAGGTGCTGACCGAGGCCGAGCGGGAGCGGCTCCACGAGGTGATCCTGCGACGCGCGGAAGCGCACTCGACGGTGGTCATCGACGCGGAGGACGTGGACGCGCTCGGCATCCACGTGGCGAACCTGGAGGGCATGCGCCGCGCGGTGGCGCGGCTGCCGGTGCACCCCGGGTACGTGCTCACCGACGGCTTCAAGGTGCAAGGCCTGGGGGCACCGAGCGTCGCGGTGCTCAAAGGGGACCTGGTCGCCGCGTGCGTGGCGGCCGCCTCGGTGCTGGCGAAGGTCACCCGGGACCACATCATGCGCGACCTGCACGAACGGTGGCCGAGGTACGGGTTCGCCGCGCACAAGGGCTACTGCACCGCGGACCACACCGCGAGCATGCGCGCGCACGGGCCGTGCGCGGAGCACCGCTGGTCCTACTCGAACGTGGTCGCCGCGGCGCGGTTGCACGGGATGCGTTCGCCGCGCGCGATCATCAGCAAACCCGGTCTGTTCGATGCTTCTGAGGGGGAAGTGGTGGACAATGGGAGAACGTAGGACGAACGACGGGGAAGGGCTCGCACTGCGATGAGCGCCGAGGATCTCGAAAAGTACGAGACCGAGATGGAGCTTCAGCTCTACAAGGAGTACCGCGACATCGTCGGGCAGTTCACCTATGTCGTGGAGACCGAACGGCGCTTCTACCTGGCCAACGCGGTGGACGTGCAGGTCCGGAACTCCGATTCCGAGGTCTACTTCGAGGTGTCCATGTCGGATGCGTGGGTGTGGGACATGTACCGGCCCGCGCGGTTCGTGAAGAACGTCCGGGTGATCACGTTCAAGGACGTCAACGTGGAGGAGCTGGACAAGCCGGACCTCCGGTTGCCGGAGAACGGGCCGTTCGGCGGGAGCTGAGCGGCAGCGGGCGGAGGGGCGCCCGGAACGGATGTCGGTGGAACGGGTGATCACCTGCGGGTGGTCACCCGTTCTGCGTTTCCCGGACGGGTGCCCGTAGCCCGTTCCCGCTCGAGTTGTCCACAGGTCGTCGATCCATCCACAGATTTCCCATTCGGGTCTGGTGGGTGCGATCCGGCCGGGGCAGTTTGGAATGGAGCCCGGAGATCCGCTCCGGGATTCCACTCCAGCCCGGGAGGACATCATGGCGGTGCGAACGCTCGACTACCGGCCGTTGCGCGGCGCGCTCTCCGACTTCTCCGAACGCGGAACGCACGCGTTGGGGCGAGCGGGCGAACGGCTCGCGGCCGAACACCTGGAGCGGCTCGGTGTTTCGGTGCTCGCGCGGAACTGGCGGACCGCGCGGGGCGAGCTCGACATCATCGGCACCGACGGCGACCTCGTGGTGTTCTGCGAGGTCAAGACCCGCTCCGGCATCGACTACGGGGCACCGCTGAACGCGATCGGGCCGAACAAGATCCGCCGGCTGCGGGAGCTGGCGCGGGCGTGGCTCGCGGAGCGGCGGCTCGTCGGCTGCCGGGTGCGGTTCGACGTCATCTCCATCCTGTGGCCGCCGAAGGGCCCGATCACCCTCGACCACCTGCCGGGGGTGTTCTGAATGGCGCTGCGGCGGACCTGGGCGGTCGCGCTGTTCGGCGTGGACGGCCGGCTGGTCGAGATCGAAGCGGACGTGCGCCGGGGCGGGCTGCCGAACGTGCAGCTGCTCGGACTGCCGGACACGGCGCTGCAGGAGGCGAAGAACCGGGTGCGTGCCGCGGTGCAGAACTCCCGGGAGGACTGGCCGCAGAGCTGCGTGACGCTGGCGCTCTCCCCGGCCGCGCTGCCGAAGGCGGGGACCTCGTACGACCTGGCCCTGGCCTGCGCGGTCCTGGCCGGGGCCGAACAGGTTCCCCCGCGGTTGCTGGAGGGAACGGTGCTGTTCGGCGAACTGGCGCTGGACGGCCGGATCCGATCGGTGCGGGGACTGCTGCCCGCGCTGCTGGCGGCTCGGCGGGAAGGCGTGCGGCGGGCCGTGGTGCCGGTGGAGGGCCTGGCCGAAGGGCAGCTGGTGGACGGGCTGGAGGTGCTCGGCGCGCACGACCTCGGTGAGGTCATCGGCTGGCTGCGCGGCCAGGCGGAACTCGCGGACCGCCCTGCCGAGCCGCCCGCTGGGCAGGCCGTCGAGGCGGAAGACCTGGTGGACGTGCTGGGGCAGCCGGAGGCGCGGTGGGCGCTGGAGGTGGCCGCGGCGGGCGGGCACCACCTGCTGCTGGTCGGGCCGCCGGGCACCGGCAAGACGATGCTGGCGCGGCGGTTGGGCGGTCTGCTGCCGGACCTGACCCGGCAGGAGGCGCTGGAGGTCACCGCGATCCACTCGGTCGCCGGTGAGCTCCGCGGTGGTGCTCCGCTGGTGTCGGCGCCGCCGTTCGTGGCCCCCCACCACTCGACTTCGGTGCCCGGGCTGATCGGCGGCGGATCGGGACTCGCGCGACCCGGAGCGGTCAGCAGGGCGCACCGCGGCACGCTGTTCTTGGACGAGGCCTGCGAGTTCGGGCCGCAGCGGCTCGAAGCGCTGCGCACCGCGCTGGAAGAGGGCGAGGTCCGGTTGTCCCGGCGGGACGGCACGCTGCGGTACCCGGCGCGGTTCCAGCTCGTGCTGGCCACGAACCCGTGCCCGTGCGCTCCGGCGCGCGATGCCGACTGCCACTGCGCGCCGCAGGCCAGGCGACGCTACTTCGGCAAGCTCTCCGGGCCGTTGCTGGACCGGGTCGACCTGCGGGTGGACATGCGTCCGGTCACCGCGATGACCATGCGCGGCGGCGAGCCACCGGAGTCGTCCGAGGTGGTCCGGGCGAGGGTGGCCCGGGCGCGAGAAGTCGCCGCCGAGCGGTGGTCGGAGCGCGGGTGGCGGACCAACGGCGAGGTTCCGGGTCCGGTGCTGCGCCGCGAGTTCGGCCTGCCTGGGAAGGTGACCGCGCTGCTGGACCGCGGGCTGGACGCGGGCGCGGTGACCGCGCGCGGCGCCGACCGCTGCCTGCGGGTGGCGTGGACGCTGGCCGATCTGGACGGGCGGGAGCGGCCCGAGGCCGAGCACGTGGCCGCGGCGCTGGCGTTCCGGGAACGGAGGCCGGCATGAACGCCCCGGTGCAAGTGGTGCGGACAGTGCTGAACGGATGGGCATCGTGCGAGGTCTCCGCGCACGTGGCGGCGTCCCGTGGAGAGCGGGGTGCGCGATGACCGGTACGGCGCGGGACGAGCGGCTCCGCGCGGCCCGCGCGTACCTCGCGGCGGTGGCGGAACCGCCGGCTCCGGCGCTCGCCGGGTGCGTTGCCGAGCACGGGCCCGTCCGGGTCGCCGAACTGGTCCACCGCGGTGTCGCTCCGGCGGCGGTGGCCGACGAGGTGGAGGCCCGCCGGGAACACGTCTCGGGGGCCGGGCTCCTGGCCGCCACCCGGAGCAGCGGAGCCCGGCTGCTGGTCCCGGAGGACCCGGACTGGCCTGCGGAGCGGTTCGCGCTGCTGGCCGGGGCTGCCGAAGTCGGGGTGCCGGGCCTGGCCGCGCCGCTGGCGCTGTGGGTGCGGGGCCGGGCGGAACTCGGCCCGGCGTCGGCGTCCTCGGTGGCCGTGGTCGGCGCCCGAGCGGCGACCGGGTACGGCGAACACCTGGCGGCGGAGTTGGGCCACGGCCTCGCCGCGTCCGGGGTCGCGGTGGTCTCCGGCGCGGCCTACGGGATCGACGGGGCGGCGCACCGGGGCGCGTTGGCGGCGGGCGGTACCACCGTCGCCTTCCTGGCCTGCGGCATCGACGTCGACTACCCGGCCGGGCACGGGCGGTTGCTGCGGGCGATCGCGGCGCAGGGGCTGGTGGCGACCGAGTACGCCCCGGGAACGACGCCTCGGCGGCACCGCTTCCTGGTGCGCAACCGGCTGATCGCCGCGTGCGGGCACGGCACCGTGGTCGTGGAGGCGGGCGCGCGCAGCGGTGCGGGCAACACCGCCAACACCACTGATGCGCTGGGGTTGCCGCTGATGGCGGTACCGGGTCCGGTCACCTCGGCGAGTTCGGTGGGGTGCCACGACATGGTCCGGGCGGGGAAGGCGGTGCTGGTGACCTCGACGGCCCAGGTGCTCGAAATGATCAATCCGTTGGGTGCGGCGCCACCGGTGGATCCGGTGGCCGCGGACCGTCCCACCGACGCGCTGGAACCACGGGCACGCCGACTGCACGATGCGATCGTTGCTTGCAACGGCGCCGATTCCGGGCGGCTCGCGCGCGAATGCGGACTGCCGGTGCGCACGGTGCGCGCGCTGCTGCCGGAGCTGGAACTGGCCGGACTGGTCGAGCGGAAGGAGGGCGGCTGGATCGCGGCGGGCGGGTGAACGGCCCGCGACCGGGAGCAAGCAGCGATGGGATCGCGTTCACGGCGTGGCCCCCTTGACCGGGCCCCGTCCAGGGGCGAGCGTTTGCGATATGGAACGCACACGGTCCGGCGCGACCGCGAGAACCGACCTCCGGGCGGCTCGGGCGGCGTTGCCGGCGGAGCTGGGCGGGGCCGCGGACGGGTTCCAGCGGCACCTCGCCGCGGAGCGCGGACTCTCGGAGCACACCGTGCGGGCCTACCTCGGAGACGTGTCCTCGTTGCTGGCCGACGTCGCCGCGCACGCGGGTCCCGGTGCCGGTCTGCACGCGGTGACCCTGCCCGCGCTGCGGTCCTGGCTCGCCGGGCAGCACGCCCAGGGCATCAGCCGGGCGACGCTGGCCCGCCGGGCGGCGTCGGTGCGGACCTTCACCGCCTGGGCGCACCGCACCGGCCTGCTCGCCGCCGACCCGGGACCGCGGCTGGCCGCGCCCGGCAAGCACCGCTCGCTGCCCGCGGTGCTGCGCGCCGACCAGGCCGATTCCGCGATGGCGGCTTCCGCCTCGGGCGCGGAGCAGGGCGACCCGGTCGCGCTGCGCGACCACGCGCTGCTGGAACTGCTCTACGCGACCGGCGTCAGAGTCGCGGAGCTGTGCGGTCTCGATCTCGATGACATCGATCGCGAGCGCAGGCTGCTGAGGGTGCTGGGCAAGGGCAAGCGGGAACGGGCGGTGCCGTTCGGCGTACCGGCCGATGCGGCACTGGAACGGTGGCTGTCGGCGGGACGGCCCGCGCTGCGCACCGACCGGTCCGGGCCCGCGGTCTTCCTCGGCGCGCGCGGCGGCAGGCTGGACCAGCGCATGGCCCGCCGGGTCGTGCACGACGCGGTGCAGGCCGTGCCGGGCGCGGCCGACCTCGGACCGCACGGCCTGCGGCATTCGGCTGCGACCCATCTGCTCGAAGGAGGAGCAGACCTCCGTAGCGTTCAGGAGTTGCTTGGTCACGCTACGCTCGCAACGACCCAGCTTTACACCCACGTGACCGTCGACCGGCTGAAGGCGATTCATGACCGAACCCACCCCCGTTCCTGACGACGCCGGGGGCGGTGCCCGCACCGTGGCCACGGAAGCGACATCGAGATCGACGTCGTCGAGGGCGAACCTTCCCGGCGAGCCGACCGCGCAGCGCAGCCGAAACGGCCGTGGCACGAGCTCCGCGACCAACGGCGCGAAGGTCAACGGCAGCCGGCAGCCCGAGGGCGCGGCCGCTTCCGAGCGGGCCGCCGCGCAGCCGGAGCGCGCCACCCGATCCAGGGGCGACCAAGAGGCTGACGCGGCGAAGCCCCCGGTCTCCGCGCGCCTGCCGTACCTGGTGCCGGACGACCAGCGCAGCGCCGACGAGGTCGAAGCCGGCATCGTCGCGCTGTGGCAGGCCTTCGGCGAACACCGCGACCAGGGGCTGCGCGACCGCTTGGTGCTGCACTACGCGCCGCTGGTCAAGTACGTCGCGGGCCGGGTCGGTACCGGGCTGCCCTCGCACGTCGAGGTTTCCGACCTGGTGCAGTCCGGAATATTCGGCCTGGTCGACGCGATCGAGAAGTTCGAGCCGGAACGCGGCCTGAAGTTCGAGACCTACGCGATGCAGCGGATCCGGGGCGCCATCCTGGACGACCTGCGCGCGCAGGACTGGGTGCCGCGTTCGGTCCGCAGCCGGGCCCGCGACCTCGAACGGGCGTTGGAACGGCTCGAAGCGAAGCTGCAGCGGCACGCCACCGACGTCGAGCTGGCCGACGAACTCGACGTGTCCGCCGACGAGCTGCACGAGCTGTTCGCGCAGCTGCAGATGACCAGCGTCGTCGCCCTCGACGACCTGATCAGCGTCGGCTGGGGCGGCACCGCCTCGCTGGCCGAGACGCTGCCCGACGACCGCGCCGAGGACCCGGTGGCCGCCCTGGTGGATCGGGACAGCCGCAGGCAGCTCGCCGAGGCGGTGGAGCGGCTCAGCGACCGCGACCGGGTCGTGGTGACGCTCTACTACTTCGAGAACCTGACCCTCGCCGAGATAGGCAAGGTCCTCGGCGTGACCGAGTCCCGGGTCTGCCAGCTGCACACCCGCGCGGTCCTGCGGCTGCGGAGCAAGCTCACCGAACCGCAGGGGTGAGCTCGGCGGACGGGCGCGGTTCGCCGGACCACGGCAGCAACCGGACCGCGCCGCCGCCGAGCAGGAGCATCGGGTCCTGGTAGCGCTCGCCCCGGCGAGCACCCCAGTGCAGGCAGGCCGCGGCCGAACAACCGGGATGGCCGGGTTCGAGCAGGCCGAGCGGCGTGCCAGCACCGACCCGGTCACCGCGCTCGACCGAGGCGCGGACCGGTTCGTAGGTGGTGCGCAACCCGCCCGCGTGCTCGACCGACACCAGCGGCCGGCCCGCGACGAGTCCGGCGAAGCGCACTACGCCGGGGCCGGCGGCGAGCACCACCGCCCCGGGTGTCCCGGGCAGGTCCACGCCGCGGTGGCCGGGGCCGTAGGCGGTGGTCGGCGCCTGGAACGGCCGCGACACCGCCGAACCGGGCAGCGGCAGGCGGAAGCCGTGGCCACCGGTGGGCGCCGCGGATCGCTCGGCCGTGGCCCCCTCCATCCCGAGCCCGGCCGTGGCGGTCCTGGGCGTCGAGGCGGAGACCGGCGCGGCCCCGGGCAGCACCGCGACCGGCAGCAGCGCCGACAGCGCCAGCGCGGCGATCGGCCCGAGCGGGGACCCGCTTGGCGGTCGGGGTGGTGACGGGCGGTGGCCGGGCCGCCCACCAGCGCGGGAGCCGGGTGTGCGGGGGAGCGGGAGCATGGTTCCACCGTGGCCCGCGCCGCCCGCCGCCGACAGGGGCGATCCGGGAATCTGTGGATGGACCGGCGCCCTGTGGACAACTCGTGACCGCGCCCGGGGGGTCTTTGCCGGTCGAGTACACTGTGACGGCGGTTTCGTGTGCGCACGATCCGACTTCGCGTGTCCGCGCGTCGCCGCCGGAAACCCGATCCCGGAGCAACGACCGGTTCGGGGAACCGACAACTCCAGCTCTCCCACGACGCCCGACGGCTGTGCCCGGTGGCGTCGATGTCGGCGCCGCACGGCGTCGAGCCGCCCGGCGGGCCCGGGCGGGACGCCACCGAGCGGCGGGGGATGCGGTTCGTCGGTCCGGCGCGGCAGCGGTGCCTCCGAGGTCCCGGCCGTCGAGGCCAGGGCGGGGGCATCGAACGCGGGCACCAGGGCGGCAGGTCACCCGGCCCGCCGCGAGAACCGAAACCCGGGCCCCCCCCCGCGGGGGGGCCCCCCCCCCCGCGGGGGGGGGGGCCCCGCTTCGTTGCGCACCCCGGCCGCGCGGAGTGCACGCTTGGCATCTACTTGCCGATGTGCGTACACTTTCCA
>NZ_JAIUKB010000178.1:0-18615 GCF_020176785.1 Saccharopolyspora sp. 6V
CGCCCGCCGCACCCGCCACACACCCACCTCCATGCCCCCCCCCCCCCCCCGGGGGGGCCGCCCCCCCCCCCCCGGCCCGGTTTTCGTCGCCGGGCCAGGAGAACTCCGTCGGAAGACGCGTCCAGTGCACCCGCCGCGCGCTGGCGGTCGCCGCACCCGCGCAGCCGACCACTGCGGACCGCAGCACCTACCGGAAGGCCCGCGGGTCGCTGGTGGCGCCGAAGGTTCGGTCGGCGCAGGCCGCCTGCGAGTTGGCCGGTGCCCGGTGACCACCGCCGGGGGGGGGGGGGGCGGGGGGGCGCGGGCGGGGGGGGGGCGCGGGCGGGGCGGACCCGGCGCGCCCGTCCCGAGCGCTCGTTCCTGCGCTCGGGACGGTTCGCCGCTTCACGACTCCGACGCCACCAACCGCAGCTCGGTCCCCGCCGCCCGGATCCCCTCCGCCGCCGCGTCGGCCAGCGCGGCGTCGGTGACGACCTCGTCGAAGGCGGTCAGCGGCGCGACCTTGTAGCGCCCGAACGTCCCGTACTTGGAGGATCCGGCGACCAGCAGGGATTTCGAGGCGGTGGCCATCGCGGCGTGCTTGACCTCCACCTTGCGCTCGGACGGCGTGGTGACGCCGCGCAGCAGGTCCCAGGAGCTGGCGCTGACGAACGCGACGTCCAGTGCGAGCTGCCGCAGCGTGGCGGCGGCGAGCCGTCCGACGGTGGAGCGGTTCGCCGGTTCGACGAGCCCGCCGAGGTGGATCACGTCGAGGTGGGTGGCGGGCAGCAACCGCTCCACGGCGGTGAAGTCGTTGGTGACGACGGTGAGCTCCGCGCGCTCCACCAGCAGCGGGATCATGGTGAGCATCGTGGTGCCCGCGTCGAGGTAGACGGTCATGCCGTCGCGGACGTGCCGGGCCGCTTCCCGCGCCATCGCCTGCTTCGCGGGCTGCTCGGTGACGGACTTGTCCTGGTAGGTCGGTTCGGCGTGCAGCTGGCTGGCGATGCGGGCGCCGCCGGGCACGGAGAACACGAGCCCGCGGCGTTCGAGTTCGGCGAGGTCGCGGCGCACCGTCATGTGCGAGATGCCGAACAGCTGGGTGATCTGCTGGACGCTGAGCACGCCTTCGCGCCGCAGGTGCTTGACCAGTTGTTCGCGCCGCTGGTCCGGAATGAGCGGCGGGTTGCCCGACGCGTCCATGCCCTGCTCCCGTCTCGTGCCGCCGGGCTGCTCCGCCCGGCGGCTCCCATTGTCGCGGCCGTCCGCCCGGGGCTCCGCGGAACCCGCTGGAAACCCCGCCCGCCCGGGCGCGACGGGCGGGCGGGGGGCTCGATCAGGTGACCAGCGCGCTCAGCAGCAGGACGCCGCCGAGGCTCAGCACCGACTGCACGGACAGCATCAGCGTCCAGGTCCGGAAGGTCTGGGCGACGCTGAGCTGGAAGTACTCCTTGAACAACCAGAACCCGGAGTCGTTGACGTGCGAGAGCATCACCGCGCCGGACGCGGTGGCGAGCACCAGCAGCTCCGGCGACAGCCCCGGGTAGGCGGCGACGAGCGGCGCGACGATCCCGGTGGCCGCCGCGGTCGCGACGGTCGCGGAGCCGAGGCAGACCCGCAGCAGCGCGGCGGTGAGCCACGCCAGCAGCAGCGGTGGCACCGCCCAGTCCACGGCGTACTGGGTGATCAGCTGGTCGACCTCGGTGGCGGAGAGCATCTCCTTGAGCCCGCCGCCGGCACCGAGGATGAGGATGATCGCGCCGACCGGCCCGAGCCCCTTGGCCGCCATCTTCTGCAGCTTCGCCAGCCCGAACCCGGATCGCACGCCGAGCGCGAAGAACGCGAACACGACGGCGACGAGCAGCGACAGCACCGGGGTGTCGCAGGCTTCGAACACGACGTGCGCCCAGCCGTCCGGCGCGGCCACGGCCGTGCCGAGGGTGCCGATGAGCATCAGCCCAGCAGGCAGCAGCACGGTGATCAGCGCGAGCACCAGCGACACCGGCCGGCGGAGCTCGTCCTCGGCGGGCCCGGGATCGGGCACCGGGGACTTGTCCAGGTCCGGCGCGGGCCCGAACCAGCGGGACAGCAGCGGAGTGAGCACCGGCCCGCACAGCACCATCACCGGGATCGCGATGAGCAGCCCGTAGAAGATGGTGAGCCCGGTGTTCGCGTCGTAGGCGGCGACCGCCAGCGTCGGCGCCGGGTGCGGGGGCAGCAGCCCGTGCGAGACGTAGAGCCCGGCGGCCATCGGCAGGCCCACGAACAGCAGGTGCGAGCCGGTGCGCTTGGCGACGGCGTACACCAGCGGCACCAGCATCACGAAGCTGACGTCGAACAGGTGCGGCATGCCGATGAGCAGCGCCGCGGTGGCGATGGCGGCGGGAATCCACTTGACGGGCCGGGCGCCGATGAACGCGGTGGCGATGCGGTCGGCGCCGCCGGAGCCGAGCAGGATGCCGCCGAGGATGGTGCCGAGGCCGATGACGGGCCCGGTGTCGCTGAGCGCGTCGCCGAAGCCGGTCTGGAAGTGCTCGGCGGTCTCACCGGGTGCGATCCCGTTCGCGAAGCCGAGGCCGAGCGCGGCGATCATCAGCGCGAGGAACGGGTGCAGCTTCATCTTGGTGATGAGCAGGATCAGCACCACGATCGCGCCCGCCGCGAGCAGCAGCGGGGTCAGTTCGGTGCTCATCTGGTCTCCTCGCCCTGCTGCCAGGCCTCGACGAGGGCGGGGTCCGGGTTCGCCAGGTCGGACAGGGCGATCAGCTCGCCCGCGGCGACGTCGCGGCGCAGCGTCGCATGCGCGGCGAGGTACAGCGGCGCGACGTCGGCGGGGGCCTCGTCGCCGCGCAGCAGCACGGCCTGCACGCCGGTGACGTCGTGGTGGTGCCCGCCCATGTCGAGGACGGTGCCCGCGGCGAGGTCCTGCTTCGCGCGCCCGGCGAGCACGGCGTGCCTGCGGGGTTCGCGGGTGAGCGCGTCGCGACCGCGGGCGACGAGGTCGAGCAGCGTCGCCGGGGTTTCCACGCCCATCAGGTGGAAGGGCAGGTAGAGGACGGCGTAGCGGCCGTCGCGGCTGACGACGTGGCCCTTCTCGGCGAGGATCCGCCAGGTCTCGGCGTCGTTGGTGCGCAGCACGACGAACTCGCCGCCGGCGAAGGAGGCTTCCCCGGGCAGCCGCAGCGCGCTGAACACGTCCACGGCGCCGGGTTCGCGCAGCACCCCGCCGTCCTCGCGCAGCGCGTAGACGTCGGCGAGTTCGGCGATCCGCGCGACCGGGTAGTGCAGCCGTTCCACGTCGGGCCGGAAGCCGGTGCCGTTGGCGACGACCGCCATCTCGCAGTAGTCGGCGGTGGCGCCGGTGGGCAACGCGGCGACGGCCTCGGCGCGGGCGGCGAGGGTGGCGCGCACGTCGTCGCCGAGGGTGAGCAGCTCGCCGAGCTCGGGCGCGTCGACGGTGCGGTCGAGCTGGGTGACGGTCCCGCGTTCGGGGTCGTGGACGAGGTCGTACTCGGTGGACTTGCCGATGGCGACGACGTCCATGCCGAGCAGCCGCGCCCGGTCCAGCAGCTTGAGCAGGTTGCCGGGCTGGTCGCCCTCGGCGGGCAGGTAGGCGACGTCGTTGGCCGCGGCGATCCGGGCCAGGTGCAGCCCGGCGACGGAGTCGACCTCCTTGCTGACCATGGCGACGTGCCTGCCGAGTTCGAGCGCGGCGCGCGCCATCGCGTAGCCGTGGGCGGGGCTGCCGGTGGCTTCGACGAGCACGTCCCAGGCGCCCGCGCCGATGAGTTCGTGGTCGGCGACGAGCGCGATGTTCCCGTCCGCGGTGGCGGCGGCGGTCTCCGCGGCGTCGGCGCAGGTGCGCAGGCGCGCTTCGGGATACCCGAGTTCGAGGCACAGCGCGCGCAGCCTGGGGACGTCGACGTCGCAGAGCACGGCGGGTTCGAGCGCGGGGATCAGCCTGGTCTGCGCCAGCAGGGTGCGGGCGAAGCCGCCCGCCGCTCCGGAGAGCGCGTACCCGACGGGCCGTTCGCCGGTGCCCGGTGGGCGTGGCTGCTCGTTCATGGGTCTCCTCGTTGAGTCCTGGCGCCGCGATAGCTCGGGGAGCCGCGCGCCCCCACGGCCGATCGGGTGGAACCGGGATCACACTGGTTCACAGAAGATATTCACTGATTCACATCAGAGTCAAGCGTGCTAACATATTTTCACGGCCGCGGTGCGGTTCGCCCGCGACTCCCGATCCGGGCGATCCCCCGGCCGTCCTCAGACCCCGTCCGCGCGCGCCGTGGACCCGCCCGCCAGGGAGGACGCATGCCGCTGCTCGGCGCGATCGCCGACGACTTCACCGGGGCGACCGACCTCGCGACGATGCTCGTCTCCCGCGGCTTCCGCACCGCCGTGGTGATCGGCACCGCGGCGCCCGCCGAGCCGCTCGACGAACTGGACGCGGTGGTGGTGGCGCTGAAGTCCCGCACCGCGCCGGTCGAGGAGGCCCTGCGGGACTCGCTCGCCGCGGTGCGCTCGCTGCGCGCCGCCGGCTGCGAGCGGATCTACCTCAAGTACTGCTCCACGTTCGATTCCACGCCCGAGGGCAACATCGGGCCGGTGGTGGACGCGGTGCTCGACGAGCTCGACGTGCCGGGCGCGGTGGTGGTGCCGTCGTTCCCCGCGACCGGCCGCACCGTGCACCGCGGACACCTGTTCGTCGGCGACCAGCCGCTGGCGGAGAGCCCGATGCGCGACCACCCGCTGACCCCGATGCGGGACTCGAACCTGCTGCGGCTGCTGTCCCCGCAGACCCGCCGGCCGGTGCGGCTGGCCGGGCACGACGTGGTGCGCGCCGGGGCCGAGGCGGTGCGCGCGAGCCTGGCCGAGCACGGCGACGCGCTGGTGGTGGTCGATGCCGCCACGGACGAGGACCTCGCGGTGATCGCGGCGGCCACCGCGGACGCGCCGGTGCTCACCGGTGGCGCGGGGCTCGCGCTCGGGCTCACCGGTCCGCACCCGGGGCGGGCCCGCGCGGGATCGGCCGGTCCGGGCCCGGCGGTGGTGCTGGCGGGCAGCGCATCGGCCGCGACCCGGTCCCAGGTCACGCACGCGAAAACCCTGCTGCCACACCGGAAGCTGGATCTCGCGGCGCTGCGCGCGGACTTCGACGGCACCACCGCCCAGCTCGTCGAGTTCGTCCGCTCCTGCTGGGCCGGTGATCCCGCGCTGCCGCCGCTGCTCTACGCGGTCGGCGTCGGCGACGAGGTCGAACCGGCGCGAGACGACGACGCCGAGCCCGCCGGGGCGCTGCTGGAGCGGGCGCTGGCGCGCTGCGCCGCCGACCTGGTCGCGCACGGCGCGCGGCGGCTGCTCGTCGCGGGCGGCGAGACCTCCGGCGCGGTGGTCCTCGCGCTCGGCGCCACCACCCTGCACGTCGGCGCGCAGATCGCGCCCGGCGTGCCCTGGTGCCGCACCGAGTCCGATGTGGACGGAGAGCCCAGGCCGGTGGACGTGGCGCTGAAATCGGGGAACTTCGGAGGGGTCGACATCTTCACCACCGCATGGGACGTGCTGTCATGAGCGACGCCCGAGCAGAACTGGCCGCCGCGGGCGCGAAGCTCGCCGCGCTCGGCCTGAGCCCCGGCTCCTCCGGCAACCTCAGCGTCCGCGAGGGCGACCGGATGCTGATCACGCCGACGGGCGCGGACCTCGGCGACCTCGACCCGGCGGCGCTCGCCGAGCTGTCCCTCGACGGCGAGCACCTCGGCGGGCCGCGGCCGTCGAAGGAGTTCCCGCTGCACGGCGCCTTCTACCGCCGCGACCCGGCCACCACCGCGGTGGTGCACCTGCACTCCCGGCACGCTTCCGCGGTGTCCTGCCTGCAGCCGTGGTCCGAGCGCAGCGCGATCCCGCCGCTGACCCCGTACTTCGTGATGCGCGTCGGCCAGGCCCCGCTCGTCCCGTACGCCGCACCGGGCGATCCGGCGCAGGCCGGTGCGCTCGCGGCGCTGGACTTCGAGTTCCGCGCCGCGCTGCTGCAGAACCACGGCCCGATCACCGCGGGCACCTCGCTGGCGGCGGCGGTGGACGCGGCGGTGGAGATCGAGGAGGTCGCGGCCCTGCTGCTCGGCCTCGGCCGGCACCGCCCGCGCCTGCTCGAACCCGCCGAGATCCACGAGCTCACCGCGAAGTACGGCACTCCGTGGGACGCCTGAGCGAGCACGCAACGGCCCCGTGCGATCACGCATCGGAGTCGGCCCGGTGTGCCCGAAACGCCCCGGACCGGATCGCGAAGAGGATCACCGGAGCGGAACCCGGCACGTGGTACTCTTCCGCGCAAGTCGGTCGCACACCGCCGAAAACGGGTGTGCGGACCCCTGTACCCCGCCGGACGCACTCGCGGCGGACCGGAACGCGGGCGAACCGGATCGGACCGGTCGGCCACGACGGAGCGTGACGGTCGGCGGTCCCGCCGTGGAGGTGCGATGAACCCGGAACCCGGCTCGGCGGAGCAGCCGCCGCGGACGCTCGCCGACAAGCTGGTGTACCTGATCGACGTGTACGCCCAGCAGAACGCCGCCCCCGGGCAGCAGGCCCAGTGGCCGACCTTCGAACGCCTCGCCGCGGAGATCAGCGCCGGCACCGGGAAATCCATCTCGCACGGCTACCTGCACCAGCTCTGCCGCGGCCAGCGGGACAACCCGACCCTGCACCACCTCCAGGCGCTCGCCGAGTTCTTCCGGGTGCCCGTCGCCTTCTTCACCGACAACGAGGCGACCCGGGAGATCGTGGCGCAGTACGAACTGGTCCTGGCCATGCGCAACAGCCGCATCCGGGAGATCTGCACCTACGCGCCGCTGCTCGACTGGGAAGGGCTGGACGCGGTCACCGCGCTGGTGAAGGACCTGGCGGGCGGGGTGAAGCGGCCGGAGGCCGAGAGCTGATCGCTCCGGCGATCAGCCGGCGGCGGCGATGAACCGCGCCATCCGCTCGCGCACCCCGTCGTCGGAGCCCAGCCACACCGCGACCGAATCGGCCCCGGCCGCGGCATAGGCATGCACGTCGTCCACGACGGCCGCCAGCTCCGCGCCGCCGCCGAGCCACGACGTCCGCACCGAGACCCGGACCGGCCGCACCGCGTTCGCCCGCAACCAATCGACACGCGCGGCGAACGTGGCGGGTTCCGGAGCGATGGGCTGCCACCCGTCGCCCGACCGGGCCGCGCGGCGCAGCGCCCGCTCCCCCGAACCACCCACCACGATCGGCACCGGTGTGCCGGGCTTCGGTTCGAAGACCCCGGTGTCGTAGTGGAAGTGCGTGCCGTGGAACGGTCCGGAACCGCCGAGCAGGTGCCGGATCAGGTCGATGGCCTCGTCGGCGCGCGCCCCGCGGTCGGCGAAGCCGGCCCCCACCGCGGCGAATTCCGCCCGGTCCCAGCCGATGCCGACGCCGAGGGTGAAGCGGCCGCCGGAGATCCGCTCCAGCGTGGCCGCCTGCTTGGCGACGACGAACGGGCTGCGCATCGGCAGCACCAGCACCGAGGTGCCCAACCGGATCGTCCGGGTGCGCACCGCGATGGCGGCCAGGGCGACCAGCGGATCGTAGATCCCGCCGTAGCTGCCGGGTGCGTAGCGCGACGGCGGCAGCAGGTGGTCCGGCAACCACACCGCCCCGTATCCGAGCCGCTCAGCCGCCACCGCGAGATCGCCCAGCTCCGCGAACGGCAGCTCCGGCGATTCCGCGGGCAGCACCAGTTGCAGGTCCACCCGTCATCTCCTCCGCTCGGGCGCGGGGGGGGGGCGCCCCCCCCCCCCCCCCCCCGGTCACACCGCTGATTCCACCGCGACCCGGTCACCGCCGCTCGACCGGTTCCGCCACCAGTGCGAGGCTACGGCCAGCAGCAGCGCGAGCCCGCACACCGCGGCGGAGGTCAGCGGCACCGCCCCGGTCCCCCAGCCGAGGTCGAGCACCTGCCCGCCGAGCCAGGCGCCGAACCCGTTGCCCAGGTTGAACGCGGACACGTTCACCGACAACGCGAGGGTCGGAGCGGCGATCGCGATGCGCTGGATGTGCGCCTGCAGGCTCGGGATGATGGAGAAGCCCGAAGCACCGAACAGGAACAGCGCCGCCACCGCCAGCGCCGGGACCGGACCGCAGAGCCAGAACACCAGGCACACCGCGGTGAGCACGGCCAGCACGGCGAGCACCGCCCGGCCCACGTCCCCGTCGGCGAGCTTGCCACCGGCGAAGTTCCCGACCACCGAGCCGACGCCGAACACCACCAGCAGCACCGAGATCGACGCGGGCGCGAACCCGCTGACCTCCTGCAAGATCGGCACCAGGTAGGTGGAAGTGGTGAACACCGCGCCCTGGGCGAGCACCGTGACCACCACCGCCACCACCAGCACCGGACTGCGCAGTGCCGCGACCTCCTGGCGCAGCCGTTCGCGCCCGGTGGCCGCCCGCTGCTGCGCGGGCGGCCGCATGAACAGCGCGATCAGCACGATGGTCAGCCCCGCCACCAGCGCGATGGCGACGAAGGTGAACCGCCAGCCGAACCGCTGCCCGACGAACGTGCCCAGCGGGGAGCCGAGCGCGTTCGCCAGGTTGAACCCGAGCGCGATCTTCGCCATCGCCGAACCCTGCTTGTCCGGCGCGGAGATCGCGGCGGCCAGCGAGAACGCGACCGCCACGAAGGTTCCGTGGCTCATCGCGGTGAACACCCGCGCCGCCATCAGCACGCCGTAGTCCGGCGCCACCACCGCGGCGGCGTTGCCCGCGGTGAACACGGCCATCAGCACGAGCACCAGCGCCTTGCGCGGCACCTTCGTGGTCAGCAGCGTGACCGCGGGCCCGATCACCGTCACGCCGAGGGCGTATCCGGTGACCAGCAGACCCGCCGAGGGCACGCTGACCGCCAGGTCCGCCGCCACGTTCGGCAGCAGTCCGGAGATCGCGACCTCGGCGGTGCCGACGCAGAACACGCCGAGCATGAGTGCGAACACGGGAATGGGCATGGGCGAACCTCGCGGAGCGGTGGTCGTCGGTCAGTTCTCGGGGTGCAGGAATCCGCGGACCAGGTCCACCAGCTCGTCCGGCCGTTCCATGACGACCAGGTGTCCGCTGTCGATCTCGGCGTAGGTGCTGCCCTCGATGGACTCGTGCAGTTCCCGGGAGTGCCCGACGGGCACCAGCTGGTCGTGGGTGCAGCCGACGACCAGCGTGGACGCCTGGATCTTCGGGGTGAGGTCGCTGATGTCGATGCCGAGCCCCAGGTCGATCTGCCGGTTGGTGCCGTCCGAGCACTTGGTGCCCGCCACGAACTCGGCCAGCGCCTCCACGCCCATCCGGCTGACGAAGCCGGGGGTGAACAGCAGCAGCGTGATCAGTCGCGCGTAGGAGGACTCGTCGAGGTCCGCGAGGTCGCGCCACAGCTTGAAGGTGAGCTGGTGGCGCGGATCGGTCGAGTCCTGCCAGCCGGCGATGAGCACCAGCCGGTGCACCAGTTCGGGGTGCTTGGCGGCCACCCCGGCCGCGACGACGGCGCCGAGCGAGAACCCGCCGAGGTCCACCGGCTCGCCACCGTTGTCCCGGATGACGGCGGCGACCTGCTCGATCAGCGCGTCGAGGGTGATCGCACCACCGTCGTCCTCGGTGCCACCGCTGCCCGCGTAGTCCGGGGTGATCACGGTGTGCCGGTCGGTGAACCGGTCCACCAGGTGGCCGAAGTTGGCGACCGAATCGGCTCCGGTCCCGTGCACCAGGACGAGTCCTGGCCCCGCGCCGTGCGTCGTGTAGTGCACCACCGCGCCGGGGATCGAAACTGTGCTCACGATGAGTTCACTTCTCCTTTCTCGTCCGGTCACCGTCAGGACATCCGAATCAGGATCTTCGGACGTCGGCGACCGCTGCTGGCAAGCCGTTGGAAGGCGGCACCGACTTCCGAACGGGAGAAAGCGGAATCTACCAAGGGATCCAGCCGGACCAGACCGCTTTCCACGAACTTGATCAACTCTTCCCAGCACCCGATCCCGGAGAGGACCGCGTGCACCGTGACGTTCTTGATCACCAGGTCGGCGACCGGAAATCCGTCCACCGAATGGTGCGGAGTGCCCAGCTGCGCCATTCGGGCACCCGGTGCGCACAGCACCGGCGCGGACCTGGCCGCGGCCACCGAACCCGATGCCTCGATGACGGCCGAGTAGCGGTCCGCTTCGGCGTTCTCCGGAACCGAGACCGGGAAGCCGAGTTCCGCGGCGAGCTCCCGCGGCTCCGGTTGCGGGTCGAACACGTCGACCCGCGCGCCCAGCGCACGGCACAACTGGGCCGCTACGACACCGAGCGTGCCCGCGCCCAGCACCGCCACCCGGTCCGCACCGGTCACCGCCAGCCGCCGCACCGCGTGCAGCGCGGCCGAGGCGGGTTCCAGCAGCGCGGCGACGTCGTCGCCGAGCGAGTCCGGGATCCGGACCAGCGTGTCCGCCGGGGCTTCGAGGTAGTCGGCAGCGGCGCCCTGCGCCTGGCCGAGCACGCCGATCTCGCTGCGACCCGGGCAGTACCTGAGGTCGCCGCGTCCGCAAGCGGGGCAGTTCCCGCAAGGGCGGAAATTGTGCCCGGAAACGCGCTGTCCGACTTCGAACCCGACGACCCCGGAACCGGTTTCGACGATCCGCCCGCTCCACTCGTGGCCGAACACGAACGGGAACGACTTCAACCCGTCGTGCAGGTAATTGCTCGATCCGTCGTAGAAACCCAGATCCGTGCCGCACAGGCCGATCCGGCTGATCCGGATCAGGCAGTTCCCGCGGCTCGGCGGGGCCACCGGAATTCGCCGCTCCCGCACCACCCCGGGAGCTTCCAGCACCAGTGCGGACATCGCGGACGACTCGCGCTCGGGCGATTCGGGCGAAACCCGGCCTGTCATGTCGGTGGAACGGGACATGCGCACCTCACTTCGCGGGAACGGGTTCGGCGGGGACGGACTCCACAGGCGCCGCGGGCGGACGGCGGCGGCCGAAGCGCCGCATGATCGGCCGTTCGACGGCGGTGTACAGCAGCCACGCGCCCAGCACCGAGACGACCAGCTCGGCGAGCACCACACCGCTCGCGGCCCAGAAGCCGAAGTAGGCGTCCGGCCCCAGCAGCTCCCGGGTACCGCTCAGCACCAGCGCGTGCACCATGTAGAACGCGAACGAGATCTCCCCCAGCCACACCGGGAACCGCCCCCGCAGCGGCGAGCGGCCGCCGCGGACGTCGGCGCACGCGGCCGCCGGGATGAGCAGCGCCAGCGGGATGATCGTGACCGCGTTCAGGTGGAACACCCACGGCACGAAGGACGCCAGCACGTACCCGCCGGCGGTGAGCAACGCCGCGGTCCCGAAGCCGAGCCCGATCCAGCGCCCGCTCAGCACGATCCTGGCCAGCACGATGCCGAGCGCGAAGTCCAGCGCGCGCACCGGCGGCAGGAAGTACACCAGCCAGAACTGCCACACCGAGCCCGGCGAGTTCGCCTCCGGGAGCCCCGGTTCGGTGGGCACCAGGAACTGCGCCACGAACGCCACCGCGAACACCGCCGCGATCAGCCCGATCGCGGTCGCCCACAGCCGAGCCGCGGGAATCCGCTTGATCAGCGGGAACAGCACCGGGAACGCCAGGTAGAACAGCAGCTCGCAGCCCAGCGACCAGCTCGGCACGTTCACGCTGAGGAACGTGTCGTAGTCCGGCACCCACGGGTGCAGCAGGAACAGGTTGGCGAACACCGTCCCGGCCGCCGCGGTGCCGCCGCTGAACAGCACCAGCGCCAGCGCCCAGGTCACCAGGTGGTTCGGGAACACCTTCACCAACCTGCGGCGCCAGAAGTCCAGCACGTCCCCCACGGAGTCGCTGGACCAGGTGAGCACGAATCCGCTGAGGATGAAGAAGAACGCGACGCCGATGCGGCCCGCGTCGGCGGCGACGGTGCTGAACGCGCTCGCCTGCGCCGGGTCGCCGAAGAACGTCCACGGCGGCGTCGTGCAGGAAGCGTGGAACAAGAACACGAGCAGCGCGGAGATGAACCGCATGCTCGTCAAGGACGGCAACCGCGAGGTGCGGTCCCGCTCGGTGATCCCCCAGGTCTGCGTCATGGTCGTGCGGTCCTCATTTCTTCGAGTCGGACCCGCAGGCGTTCGCCGTCGCTGGAGGCGGTGACCGCGTCGAGGTCGGCGACCCGGGGCAGGTCTGCGGCGACCCGCCCGCCGTGGGCGCCGACGACGACCGCCCGCGCCCCGCTGGCCAGTGCCGAGAGCAGGCCTGCCTCGGCGTCCTCGAACACGATCGCCGCTTCCGGTGGCACCCCCAGGTGCCGGGCGGCGAGCGAATACCCCTCCGGATCCGGTTTTCCTTGTCGGACGTCTTCGGCGCTGACGACCACGTCGGGCAGCCGCAGCCCGGCCGCCGCCATGCGCCGCCGCGCCAGTTCGCGGCCTGCGGAGGTGACCACGGCCCAGCGGCTCGCGGGCAGGCTCGCCAGCAGCTCGGCGGCTCCGGGGATCTGCACGATCCCGTCGACGTCGGCCACTTCCTCCGCGACGAGCCGGGCGGTCTCCGCGGCCACGTCGCCGCCGGCGGGCAGGTGCCGCGCCACGGTCTCCCCGGTCCTCCTGCCGTGCGCGTCGGCGAGGATCTCGGCGCCGTCGAGCCCGTGGCGGCGGGCGAAGCGGTGCCAGGTCCGTTCGACGACGGTGGTCGAGTCGACCAGCGTGCCGTCCATGTCGAACAGCAGCGCCTCGGCGGTGAGCAGCACTTCTTCGGTCATGGCCGGGCCTCGCTCGGTCGTCGGGTCAGGGTGTCGGCGTGTCCGCGAAGCCGCGCCAGGTCGACGCGCAGCCGTTCCCGGTCGCCGTCGCGGTGGTCGTTCTCCAGCACCAGTGCGCGCACATGCCCGCCGCGCGCGCGGACCGCGGCGAGGGCGGACTCGGTGTCGCCGCCGTCCTTGACGTGGATCTGGTCGGCGAACCGGTCGCCGAGCGCCGCGACCAGCGCCGCGACGTCCACGCCCGCCTGGTGCGGGTTGGCCGTGTCGAGCAGCAGCCGGAAGGATTCCGCGCCGACCTGGTCGAGCAGCCGTTCGGCCGCGGGAACGTCGAGGACGTTCTCGTTGGCCAGCAGCAGGCCGCGGGCGGCGGCTTCGGCGCTCGCCCAGCGCAGCACCTCGGCGGTCGCCGACAACGATGCGGGGCCGGTGATCGCGCTGCGCCGGAAGCTCGGCACGAACACCAGCGGTGCCTCCAGTTCCCGCGCCGCGTCCAAGGCGCGGGTCACGGTGCGGCGCACCACCCCGGGGTCGGCGGAGGTGAGCCCGATGTCGTTCATCAGGTTCACCGCTACCCCGAGCACGCGGACTCCGGTGGCGGCCGAGGTCTCCCGGATCCGCCGGATGCGCCCCGGTTCGTCGAGCGGTGCGCCGCGTCCCGGACCGCCGAGGTCGAGCTGCACCCCGTCCGCGCCGAGTTCCGCGGCGAGGGTGAGCACGTCCGCGCCGTCGGCGTCGACGCGCCAGCCGGTGAGCCCGATCAGCGGCCGGTTCACGAACCCAGCCCGCGGCTCTGCGACTCCGGCGGCTGCTCGCGCACCGAACGCCAGCCGCCGTCGGCGTCGACGACCAGGCTGTCGCCGTGGTGCTCGCCGCCGCGGGTGCGCAGCAGCTCGGTGGCGACCGCGCCGAACCCGGCCGGGCGCATGTAGTCGCTGTAGTCGAAGTCCTCCGGCCGCCGGCGGCGGATGCCCGGGGTGTCGACCATGCCGGCGGGCAGCACCTGCACGATCCGCAGCCGCGCGGCGTCCTCCTCCTGGGCCAGCGAGTGGAGCAGGCCGGTGCCCGCCGCCTTGGTCGCGGCGTAACCGGACCGGCCGGGTCCCGCGTTGTAGACCACTTCGGAGGAGACCCCGAGCAGCAACCCGGGGCCTGCTTCTCGCAGTGCGGGCAGCGTGGCCGCCAGCGTCAGCCACAGGCCGTGCAGGTTCACGTCCACCTGGCGGCGCCACTCCTGTTCGGTGACGTCGCGGAACAGCGCCCGCTTCGTCCCGTAGTGCACCGCGGAGAAGCACACCGCGTGCAGCGGGCCCGCGCCTGCGACCTCGGCGAGGGCCTGCCGGGCCTGGTCGGGTTCGGTGAAGTCCAGCCGCGCCCAGCCCAGCGCGGCGTCATCGGGTTCGCTGCGGCTCGCGACGACGACGTCGGCGCCCGCTTTCGCCCAGGCGTCGGCGATGCCGCGGCCGATGCCCGTGGAACCGCCGACCACGAGCGCGCGGACCGGTCCGGAAACGTATGCCATCAGTTCTCCTCGTGGTGTCGGGGTTGCGGAGCGGAGATCCGCACGGCGAGCTTCACCAGCCGGCGGCCGTCGATGTCGCGACCGCGGCCGGTCGCGAGCTCGCGCATGATCCGGGCGGCTCCGTCGAGGTCGGTGCCGTGCGTGACCAGGTCGCGGTAGCGTTCCGGGGCGCGCACCAGCTCGTCGGCGGCGATCCGCAAGTGGTCGTTGCCGACCCCGCGGTGCCCGAACAGGTGCACGCGGTCGCCGGTGGTGGTGCTGAGCGCGGCGTGCTCGGGCGGGTCGGGTGTGCCCGCTCGGTTGGCGGCGCGGAGCGCGACGAGGTCGGCACCGGGCAGCACCGGCGTGCCCGCCGCCGGTGGCAGGCCGCCCACCAGGTCGACCGCGAGCTCGTGGCCCGCTGCCGCCGCGATCGCCGCCTCCAGGCAGCCGACGGTCGCGTCCCGCGGGGTGGCGATGAGCACGGCGACGGGCCCCGGTGCCGTTTCCGCCGCCAGGTCGGCGCCGGGTTCCAGCACCGCGTGCACCGGCTCCGGCGGCAGGTCGTCGGTGGTGCGCCGCACCAGGACGATCCGCTCGGCCTCGGCCAGCCATCGACGCGCGGCGCGCACCGCGAGCCTGCCGACCGTCCCGGCGCCGAAGACGACGAGGGTGCGCGGGCGGAACCGGCGCAGCGCCGAGAGCGCGTAGCGCACCACCGCGAGCGGTTCCAGCAGCGCCGCCAGGTCGGGCTCCGGCACCGCGGTCAGCGGCAGCACCAGGCCCGCGTCGACGACCGAGGCCGGTATCCAGGTCCGCTCCTGCAGCAGTCCGCCCACGTTGTGCCCCAGCAGGAACGCGGGGTCGGTGGGGTGCGTCGGGTTCACCACGACCTTCGTGCCCGCGGCGAGCTCCGGTGCGACGCCGGGCCCGGCCGCCACCACGGTCGCGATTCCTTCGTGGCCGATCACCTCGGCCGGGTCGTCCCGCATGCCGCGCAGCATCTGGACGTCGGTGCCGCACAGGCCTGCCACTTCGGGGCCCAGCAGCAGTTCTCCCGGTCCGGGCAGCCGGGTCGGCCGGTGCCGGACCGCGATGCCGGTGCCGTCGCGCACCACGGCTCGGTGCGTCCGGGTCATCTGCCCTCCCGCGCCGCGAGTCCCGCTCCGACGAGCCCGCCGGAGGTGCTCGCGTCGTCGACGACGAGCCGCCGCGCCGCCCAGCCGGGGACGCGGTCGCCGGTCAGGTAGGTGCCGGCGCGTTCCAGGTGCGCCAGCACCGCGCCGCGGTAGTGCTCGCCCAGCCCGGCGACGACGCCTCCGGTCAGCACCAGGTGGTCCAGCTCCGGGTCCAGGCACACGGCGGTGCGCAGCAGGTCGGCGACCGGTGCCGTGACGGCGGCCAGCAGCGCGGTGGCGAGCCGGTCGCCGTGGTCCAGCGCGGCGCGGAACGCGTCCTCGAACGCGGTGCCGTCCTCGGCGCCCCCCAGTGCCGAGTTCCGCCATCCGGCGGGATCGCGGCGCCGGACCTCCTCCGCGACCCGGCGGATTCCGGGCCCGGAGGCGAACGCCGAGAGGTGGTCGTCGACCCCGCAGTCGCAGGGCAGGTGCAGCGGTTCGCCGCGCCACGACGCGGCGACCGGCAGGTGCCCGATCTCGCCCTGCAGACCGCACTCGTCGACCGGGATCTCGCCGCGGCGGCGGTCCACGGTGCGGCAGGCGATGCCGGTGCTGATCGTCGCGAGCAGCACCTTGCGGTCGTCCGCGTACCTGGGCCCGGTGATGGCGTGCAGCAGTGCGGCGGTGACGTCGTTGACGACGTGCCAGCGCACGTCCGGGCGCGCGGACCGCAGAGCGCCCAGCAGGTCGAACGGCTCCGCGCAGGAACCCCACAGCGGCGCCGAGGCGTGCACGGTGCCGGTCCGGTGGTCCAGCGCGGCGCCGAAGGAGATCCCGGCGACGCGGCCTGCCGGCACCGCGGCGCACAGGTCCCGCACGAGTTCGGCCCGCAGCTGCGCGACGTCGGCGCCGGGACGCCTGCTGATGCTGGGCGGGGTGGTCTCGGTGATCTCGGCCAGCCCGTGCTCCGGCGTCCAGTCGGCGGCCCGCAGCCGGGTGCCGCCGACGTCGATCACGGTGATCGGGTTCATCGCGCCGCACGCACCAGAACGGTGTCCGATCCGGCCCGCTCCCGCACGAACCGGAGCGCTTCGCCGAGTTCCTCGCGGGTGATGTCGTGCACGAAGGTCGCGGAACCGATGCCGTCGGTCAGCGGAATCCGCTGCTCGCCGTCCCGGTGCTTCACCGCGTCGCGCAGCGCTTCGACGAGCAGGTCGGTGATGAACACCGGGTCGGTCACCGGCAGGCCGGCGGCCCGCAGCAGCCCGATCGCCCGGTCGGCGTCCGCGGTGCCGAGCATCCCCCTGTTGTGCGCGAGCGCCACGCACACCGCCATGTCCACCGCGACGGCTTCGCCGTGCAGCAGCGGCGGGTCGGCCCGCAGTTCCAGCGAGGGGCTGAAGGTGTGGCCGTAGTCGACCGAGCGCTCCAGCACCTCTTCCCACAGGTTCGGTTCCAGCTCGTCGAGCATGCCGCCGATCGCCCGCGACATGATCTCCACCGCGGGGCCGCCCGGCTCGCCGTCGGCGAACGCGGCCGCGTCCAGGTCGTGCACGGCGAGTTCCAGCAGGTCGAACAGCGCCGCGTCCTTGATCAGCGCCATCTTCACGATCTCGGCGATCCCGTTGGCGATGTGCCGTTTCGGCACCGTGCGCAGGAATTCCGGGTCGATCAGCGCCACTTCGGGCGCGTAGTAGCTGCCGAGCCGGTTCTTGTGCGTGCCGTGGTTGATGCCGGTCTTGACGCCGATCCCGGCGTCGACCTGGCCGATGAGCGTGGTGGGCACGCGGACGTAGGGGACGCCGCGCCGGTACAGCCCGGCGGCCATGCCCGCGACGTCGAGGACGGCGCCGCCACCGACCGCGACGACCTTCTCCGAGCGCCGCAGGATGCCCATCCCGGTCATCGCCTCGGTGATGGCGACGACTTCGTCGAGGTTCTTGGACTGCTCGCCGCCGGGGACGACGTGCCACTCCACGTCGATCGACCACGCCTCGAAGTAGGCGCGGAGCCGGTCGCCGTGGAGGACGTCGACGGAGTCGTCGACGATCAGCAGGCATCGCGGCGACCTGCCGGGCGCGGTTCCGCACGCCTCGGCGAGCGCCGGGTTCGACGGCGACAGCAGCCCGTTGAGCACGCGGACGTCGTAGCCGACCGGTTGCCGGGCGCGGACCCGCCAGTCGGTGCCGATCTTCGCGGTGCCTCCGGAGTTCGCGGACATCACAGAGTCCTCCCAGTGGTGGTGCCGCCGCCCGGACGCGCGGTCCGGGCGCGCGGAAGTGCGCTCCCGAATTCGTAGGTGGGTGGATCCGGGCGGGGTCGTGCCCTCGCCGGATCAGGTCGGCTGCGCTGCCGACGATCAGTTCGGTCGACCGAACTCCCCAGTTGCGCGAGCGGAGCTGATACCCCAGATCATCCATATCCGCTTACGTCGCGCGGCCTAATGCTAATCACAGCGGATGAGTGCCGTCAACTGAAATGGATGACAACGGGAGGTGACTTGTTTTCCCTGGTCCAGGGGCGGACCGGCCACGGGACGCCGCTCAGCGGCCCGCGGGCTGCGAACGCTCCGCGCGGCGGAAGTCGAGCGCCGGCACCGCCCCGTACTCCTCGGCGACCACCAGCAGGAAGCGGATCTCCGACTCCAGATCAGCCCCTCCCGGCAGCGGCACCGCACTCCCGGCCGCCACCGCGCCCCGCGCCCGGACGTCCTCCGCCGCCCGCAGCCAGCAGGCCAGCACCGCCGCCGCCACCCGGTCCGGCGGCACCCCTGCCGACACCACGTGCGCGCGCGCCCGCTCGACCAGTTCGGCCGAGCAGTGCCCGCTCAACAGCAGCACCGCGTCCCGGATCTCGATCACGAGCCGGTAGCACGCCAGCTCCACGGCGGCACGCGACCGGAACACCTCGCGCCCCGCGGCGGCGAACGGAGCACGCCGGACCTCCGGCACGCCGGCGGTGATCTCCGCCCACAACGGCAGCAGGCGCCGCAGAACCCGGCGCTTGGCCGAGGTCCCGCGCACCTCGGCCCACAGCGGGGCGGACACGCCCACCGCGAAGCACCCGGCCTGCACCCCGCTGACGAGCGGCGCGACCGACAACGGCGACGATTCCCCCGTCCAGGCCGCGAACGCCGCCAACGGGCAGAGCACGAGAACCGACAGGCAGAACCCGGCCCCGTACGCGAGCAGACCGAGCCGCGCCCCCCCCCCCCCCCCCCGGGCGCCCGCCCCCCC
>NZ_JAIUKB010000179.1:0-17560 GCF_020176785.1 Saccharopolyspora sp. 6V
CCCAGACCGCTGCGGTCCACGGCGCTCTGCAGCGCCCAGTTCCCGCTGCTGCGGCGGATCACCGGCCGCGGCGGGCGCCCCCCCCCCCCCCCCCCCCCCCCCCCCCCCCCCCCCCCCCCCCCCCCCCCCCCCCCCCCCCGCCGCTCGGTTCAGCTGTGGTCGTCGCCGCGGCGGGGGTGCAGGGGCGGCAGAGCCGCGATGGCCTCGGTGCGGGTGAGGCCGGTGGCCTGCAGCAGGTCGACCGCGATCGAGCGGACCTGCAGCACCACCACCTGCATCGAGAAGTCGCCCTCGCCGAGCAGTTCCACCGAGGACTTCCGCGCCACCGCGCGCGCCGCCTCCCGCGCCTGCAGCGGCTCGTTCCCGCCCGCGAGCTCGTCGCGCAGCAGCACCACCGACCCGGCCAGCTCCTCCAGCAGGCCCGGCAGCGGGCGCGGCACCGGCTCGTCGTCGCGCAGCGCCGACATGGCGCGCCGGGCCAGCACCCGGGTGTTGCGCAGCGCCCGGTCGATGGGCGTGGCCGCGGCCTCGTAGCGCTTCAGGTCGCCGCGGCGGCGCCAGCGGATCGGCGCGATCTTCGCGATCTCCCCGCCCGCGTCCAGCGCGGTCCGGAACTCGTCCACCAGCTCCTGGCTCTTGCGCACCTTCGCCAACGTGTCCGAGGCGACGTCGGTGTCCCGCCGCGACACCGCCCACGCCACGCCCCGCAGGCCGTCGGTGAGCGCCCCCAGCACCAGCCTGCCGTTGCGGTGCGCCACCGCCAGCGGGTTCGCGGGCAGTAGCGCCGCCACCACGAACCCGATCAGCCCGCCGACCGCCGCGTCGATCATGCGGGTCAGGCCGCCCGCCGAAGCCGGGGGCAGCAGCGTCGCCACCAGCACCGACGACGACGCGGCCTGCAGCACGATGATCGCCCCGCTGTCCGCGAGCACCGCCGTGCTCATCGCCAGCGCCACCACCAGCGCGATCTGCCACGGGCCGGTGCCGATCGCCGAGATCAGGATGTCGCCGACCCCGATGCCGATGCTCACGCCGACGACGAGCTCCAGCGCCCGCCGCAGCCGCTGCCCCAGCGACACGCCCAGCGACACCACCGCCGCGATCGGCGCGAAGAACGGCGCCGGGTGCCCCACCAGGCTCTTCGCCACCGCCCACGCCAACCCGGCGGCGACGGCGCACTGCACGATCGGCACGCCCGACCGGAACAACCGCCGCAACCGCCGACTCAACTCCTGCCGAACCCGATGCACGCGCCCATTCTCCGCCACGACGATCGTGCAGAGGCAGCGGTGGGCCACGACGGCCGCCGGTTCGGGTCGATCGAGACCCGCCCGGTCCGGGCTGGTGCGGCGCACCGCGGGAACACCGAGGTAGCGGGTGGGCCAGGGGCGAGTTCGGGCGGTTCCCGGGGGGCCTGCGAGGAGTCCACGCCTTCGAGGTCGGCAGCGCCGCGCGGGAGGTCCCGGTTCCCCGGCCCTCCTGCGCGCGACGTCACGCCAGGCCGGTGGCTTCCACCGAGGCCGGGTCGCTGTCGAGCAGCAGCTGGCGGCAGCGGTCGAACTCGTCGGTCTCGCCGATCGCGCCCGCGGCCTTCGCCAGCACGGCCACGGCGCGCAGCACGCCCTGGTTGGGGCGGTGCCGCCACGGCACCGGGCCGAAGCCCTTCCAGCCGGACCGGCGCAGCGCGTCCAGGCCCCGGTGGTAGCCGGTGCGGGCGTAGGCGTAGGCGGCGATCGTCTCGCCGCGCTCCAACGCGGCCTCGCCGAGCTGCGCCCACGCGGCGCTGAAGGTGGGGTGCTCGGCGGCCACCAGGGCCGGGTCGGTGCCCGCGTCCAGCGCGGCCTGCGCGGGCTCGTTCTCGGGCAGCAGCGTTTCCGGTGGCTCCAGCAGGTTCGTCATGGCGCCATCTTGTCACCGGACGCACGAACGCCACCCCGGTGGCCGGGGTGGCGTTCGGCGAGCGGTGCTGCGGTCAGCCGGCCAGCATGCGGCCCGCGGACTTCAGCGTTTCGCAACCGTGCGCGACGCGTGCGGCCATCGCCTGCTCGGCGGCCTTCAGGTAGCTGCGCGGGTCGTAGACCTTCTTGTTCCCGACCTCGCCGTCGATCTTCAGCACGCCGTCGTAGTTCTTCAGCATGTGGTCGGCGATGGGCCGGGTGAACGCGTACTGGGTGTCGGTGTCGATGTTCATCTTCACCACGCCGTAGGACACCGCTTCGTGGATCTCCTCCAGCAGCGAACCGGAACCACCGTGGAAGACCAGGTCGAACGGCTTCGAACCGGCGGGCAGTCCCAGCTTCTCGGAGGCGACCTCCTGGCCCTGCTTGAGGATCTCCGGGCGGAGCTTCACGTTGCCCGGCTTGTAGACGCCGTGCACGTTGCCGAAGGTCGCGGCCAGCAGGTAGCGGCCCTTCTCGCCGGCGCCGAGCGCCTCCACGGTGTGCTCGTAGTCGCCCGCGGCGGTGTAGAGCTTCTCGTTGATGTCGTTGGCGACGCCGTCCTCCTCGCCGCCGACGACGCCGACCTCCAGCTCCAGGATGATCTTCGCCTTGGCGGCGAGGTCCAGCAGCTCGGAGGCGATCTGCAGGTTCTCGTGCAGCTCGATCGCCGACCCGTCCCACATGTGGGACTGGAACAGCGGGTTCTCGCCGCGGTCCACCCGCTCCTGGCTGATCTGGATCAGCGGCCGGACGTAGCCGTCCAGCTTGTCCTTCGGGCAGTGGTCGGTGTGCAGCGCGATGTTCACCGGGTACTTCGCGGCGACGACGTGCGCGTACTCGGCGAGCGCGGTGGCGCCGGTGACCATGTCCTTGACCTTCGTGCCGGAGGCGAACTCGGCGCCACCGGTCGAGACCTGGATGATGCCGTCGCTTTCGGCCTCGGCGAAGCCGCGCAGCGCCGCGTTGAGCGTCTCCGACGAGGTCACGTTGATGGCCGGATAGGCGAACTCACCTGACTTCGCCCGGTCCAGCATCTCCGCGTAGACCTCGGGGGTCGCGATGGGCATCGGTCGTCCTCCTCGGGGGATGGAGTCGTTCTTGGCAGCGGGGAGCCGCGCCGAATCCTACGAGGGCGCGCGAGGTCCGCGCGGGCCTGTGTCGGTCAGCGCTACCCGTTCGCGTCATAGGGAAAACCACTGGATCGGTGCGGATCTGCACCGCTGTCGGAATCCTCACACCTTCGGGGGTGCGGTGTCGCCTGGACGGGTCAGTGCTCAGGAAACCCAGGAGCCGGTGATCGCGTGCCACTCACGGATCGTGGTCGACGCGAGCACCCCCTGCTGGAGGTACGGATCGGCGTCGAGCAGGCGCTGCACCGCCGCCTCGTCCTCGGCCTCGTACACCAGCTGCGCACCGAGGCCGTCCGCGTACGGGCCGCCGGCGAGCAGCACGCCCTGCTCGGCCAACGACTTCGCGTACACCCGGTGGTCCGGGCGCACCGCCAGCCGCCGTTCCTCGTCATCGCCGTAGACCATTTCGACCACGAACTTCGCCATTTCGGACCTCCTCGATCACGGACCTCGCGCGGACGCTACCCGGCCGAGGGACAGCCGGCGGGTGAGCCGGTACTTTCAGATCATGTTCGGGGATTCCTCATCGGGGGTCGAGCGCAGCGTCGAGCAGACGCTGGGCCACCTCCGCGCCATCGACACCGCGTCCACGCCCAACGACCAGCCGCTCACGCTCGAAGACCTGTACCGCCAGCAGCGGATGCGCATGGTCCGGTTGGCGATCCTGCTGGTCGACGAGCCGGCGACCGCGGAGGACGTGGTGCAGGAGGCGTTCACCGGGCTCTACCGCAACTGGTCCGGGCTGCGGGACGCGAAGGCGGCGATCGGCTACCTGCGCACCGCCGTGGTGAACGGCAGCCGTTCGGTGCTGCGCCGCCGCAAGACGGCTCGCGAGTACCAGCCGCCGCACCAGGCCGACGCGCGCTCCGCCGAGTCGCTGGCGATGCTGACCGCCGAGCACCAGGCGGTGGTGGCGGCGCTGGGCGAGCTGCCGCCGCGGCAGCGCGAGGTGCTGGTGCTGCGCTACTACGGCAACCTCACCGAAGCGGAGATCGCGGAGGCCACCGGCGTGTCCAAGGGCACCGTGAAGTCCACGGCCAGCCGCGGTCTGGAGGCCCTGCAGAAGGTCATGCGCTCGCACTGACCGCCCGTCCGCACTGATCACCGGTCACCCACCGCCGTGCGACCGCTGATCAGGTGAGCCGAGTACGGACCGCGAGCAGCGGGCGCTCCCGCGCCGCGGTCACCGCACCGCCACCGCCATCGACGCGGAACCGGCGCCCGGCCGAGCCGGCGACCATCGAGATCACCCGATCCGCACCGGCCTTTCACCCGGATGCCGTCGCGTCCGCTCCACCGCGCGCCGCTCCGGGTGAAGACCACACCGAACTGGTGTAGACCACCGGAGGCCGGTGCCGGAGGATGGGCGCCGGACGTCGACCACCGCACCCGAGCGCCGCCCGCCGCGCGGCGCAGCCCACCCCGCGGACCGCGGGACGAGGGCCGAACGAAAGTGGGGACCCCCGTGAGCAGCGCGCACGACACCGGCGCCGGCACCCTCACCGCGAGCCGCATCGTCACCCCGGACGGCGTGCTGGCGGACGGCTGGATCCGGCTGTCCGGCAGCACCATCGCCGAGATCGGCACCGGCCCGGCCCCGGCGGACGCCACCGACCTCGGCGACGGCTGGCTGGTGCCCGGCTTCGTCGACGTGCACTGCCACGGCGGAGGCGGCGGCGCCTTCACCGGCCGCGACCTCGAACAGGCGCAGGCCGCGCTGGCCGCGCACCGCTCGCACGGCACCACCACCATGCTCGCCAGCCTCGTCACCGCCCCCGTCCCCGACCTGGCCGACCAGGTCAGCGCGCTGCGCGACCTCGTGGTGGACGGCCTGATCGACGGCATCCACCTCGAAGGCCCCTTCCTGTCCGAGGCGCGCTGCGGCGCCCACGACCCGGCACTGCTGCGGGCCCCGGACCAGAGCTCGGTGCGCACGCTGCTCGACGCGGGGCGCGGCTCGATCCGGATGGTGACGCTCGCCCCCGAGCTCGACGGCGCGGTCGACGCGGTCCGCACCCTCACCGAGCACGGCGCCATCGCCGCCCTCGGCCACACCGACGCCGTCCGCGAGCAGGTGCTGCCCGCCGTCGACGCGGGCGCCACCGTCGCCACCCACCTGTTCAACGGGATGCGCCCGCTGCACCACCGCGAACCCGGGCCGGTCGGCACCCTGCTGGACGACGACCGCGTCACCGTCGAGCTCATCTGCGACCTGGTGCACCTGCACCCCGCCGTGGTGGCGTTCGCCGCGCGGCACGCGGGCACCGGGCGGACCGTGCTGATCACCGACGCGATCAGCGCCACCGGAGCCGGGGACGGGACCTACGAGCTGGGGAAGCTGCCGGTCACCGTGGTGGACGGGGAACCGCGGCTCGCGGACGGGTCGCTGGCGGGCAGCACGCTCACCATGGACGTCGCGTTCCGCAACCTCGTCACCGGCGCCGGGCTGCCCGTGACCGACGCCGTGCACGCCGCCTCGACCCGACCCGCCGAGCTGCTCGGCGCCGCGGACCGGGTCGGCTCGCTGCGCCCCGGCCTGGCCGCCGACCTGGTGCTGCTGGACGACGACCTGCGGCTGCGCCGCGTCATGAAGTCCGGGGCCTGGGTGTCCTGACGCCCCCGGCACCCGCCCCGCCTCGCCCGACGCGTTCGGCGCCGGGCCGGGCGGTGGCTACCCTGGCTGGCATGGAGAGCTCGCGGGACACCCCGGAAAACCTGTTGTCCGCCGCGCTGCGCGCGCAGGCGGTGGGCGGGCAGGCCGGGAACGCCGCCCCGACTCCGCCGCCGTTCCCGCCGCAGGCACCCCTCCCGCCGCCGGCGCCCGCGCGCCGCAGGCTGCCCGTCGGGCAGGTGCTGCTGTTCGCGGTGCTGCTGGGCGTCGCGGCGGGTGGCGTCGTCGGCGTGCTCACCCTCGGCTGATCCACCGCCACCACCTGCGCTTCCGGACGAACGGGACATCCCGTTCCGGCGCCGCGACGGCCGATCCGGCGGTCTCCGGCGTGGCGGCTTGCGCTGGGGCGGACGGCCGAGGTCGGGCTGGCCGCCCGCGCTCAGCGGGCACCGGTACCGTTGGCGAGCGTGACGACCGAATTCCCCGCGATGCTCAACGCCGCCGGAACGTCCACGCTCGCCCTGCTGCCGTCCTGGCTGGATCCGGAGAACATCGTCAGCTCGCTCGGCCCGTTCGCGCTGATCGGCGTCTGCCTGATCATCTTCGCGGAGTGCGGCCTGCTGATCGGGTTCTTCCTCCCCGGCGACTCGCTGCTGTTCGTGACCGGCCTGTTCGTGGCGACCGGGGCGATCTCCACGCCGCTCTGGCTGACCTGCCTGCTGCTGGCGGTGTGCGCGTTCGTCGGCAACGTGACCGGGTACTGGATCGGCCGCAAGGTCGGGCCGACCCTGTTCAACAAGCCCGACTCGAAGCTGTTCAAGGCCGAGCACGTGGACAAGACCCACGAGTTCTTCGAGCGCTACGGTGCGCGGGCGATCATCCTGGCGCGCTTCGTGCCGATCGTGCGCACGTTCATCACCGCCGTCGCCGGCGTCGGGCAGATGGACCAACGGAAGTTCTTCGCCTACTCGGCCGTGGGCGCGGTGCTGTGGGCCGCGGGCATGACCGTGCTCGGGTTCTTCCTCGGGAACATCCCGATCATCAAGGAGAACCTCGAGGCGATGGCGATCCTGATCGTCTTCATCTCGATCGTGCCGATCATCGTCGAGTACGTGCGCGGCCGCCGGACGAAGGCCAAGGACGCGGCCTGAGCCACCGACCACCCCGAAGGCCCGGCCGCACCCCGGCCGGGCCTTTTCACGTCCTCACCAGGCGCGGGACGGGTCCGCGTGCTGCGCGACCCAGGCGTGCATCGCGATGCCCGCGGCGACCCCGGCGTTGATGGAGCGGGTCGAACCGAACTGGGCGATGGACACCACCAGGTCGGCGGTGCCCCGCGAGTCGGTGCCGAGCCCCGGGCCCTCCTGGCCGAACAGCAGCACGCAGCGCTCCGGCAGCGCGGTGCGCTCCAGGGGCGTCGCGCCGGGGGTGTTGTCCACGGCGACGATTGCGAGCCCCTGCTCGGCGGCGAACTCGCGCAGCGACACCAGGTCCGGGTGGTGGTGCACGTGCTGGTACCGGTCGGTGACCATCGCGCCGCGCCGGTTCCAGCGGCGGCGGCCCACGATGTGCACGGCACGCGCGGCGAACGCGTTCGCGGTCCGCACCACGGTGCCGATGTTGTGGTCGTGCTGGAAGTTCTCGATGGCGACGTGGAAGTCGTGCCGCCGGGTGTCCAGGTCGGCGACGACGGCGTCGCGGCGCCAGTACCGGTAGTGGTCGACGACGTTGCGGCGGTCGCCGTTCGCGAGCAGCTCCGGGTCGTAGCGCTCGTCGTCCGGCCACGGGCCGGGCCACGGGCCGACGCCGACCTCGGGACCCCACTCGGTGGGGCCGGGTTCGCCGGCGGCCCGTTCCTCGGTCACCGGTTCTGCGCCGGTCGGTCCTCCGGTCACCGGTTCTGCGGCCACCGGTTCCTCGCCGACCGGTCCTCCGGCCACCAGTTCCCCGGGGCGCTCCGGCGCTCCCACGTCCTGGTTCATCGTCCGGCCGGCCCCTCCCACGGCACGGCGCCGTGCAGGTCGACCAGCAGGTCCAGCATCGGCAGCACCGACTCCGGGGTCGCGGCCCCGGCGCGGAACGCGACCAGGTGCTCCGGGGCGAACTCCAGCACCACGCCGGCGGTCCGCTCGTCCGCGAGCAGCGAACGAGCCGTCGCGGCCGGCAGCACGCGGCGGGCGAACTCGGCGTCCGTCGAGGTCAGCAGGTAGGTGCGGTCGAACTCCGCGTCGCCCAGCTCGACCCGCAGGTCCTGGCCGAGCGCGCCGAACGCGCCGGACCGGGCCAGCCGCAGCTCCGGACCGGCCACCGGCCGGGGCAGCGCCACCGCCACCCCGAAGGTGAACACCCGCTGTCCGAAGCCCGGCGGGCGCCGCAGCTGCACGGCCTCGAAGGGCAGTCCGCGGTGCCGACCGGCCAGGTGGAAGTGGTCCTGCAGCCCGCGGGAGCTCGCGAACTCGCGCAACGCCCGCACCCGCTTCCACAGGTCGTCCGCGGGCACCTGCCGCCAGTCCGCGCCCGCGCGCAGCAGCCGCTGGTAGTTCCGGACGGAGCGCTTGCGGCCGAGCACGGCCACCGCGACACCGGCCGCCAGGACCAGGACGATCAGCAGGAACGCGAGCGGGACGATCGCACCCACGGGATCAGCTCAACCCGAGGTCGGACAGGTCCAGCAGCGAGCGGTAGGTCAGCCCGGCGGCCTCGATGGCCTCCTTGGCTCCGGTGCCCCGGTCCACCACGGTCACCACGCCGACGATGTCGGCGCCCTCCTCCCGCAGCGCCTCCACCGCGGTGAGCACGCTGCCGCCGGTGGTGGAGGTGTCCTCCACCGCGAGCACCTTGCGGCCCGCCACGTCGGGCCCTTCGATGCGGCGCTGCATGCCGTGGGACTTGGCGTTCTTGCGCACCACGAAGGAGTCCAGCGGGCGGCCGGACGCGTGCATCATGGCGGTCGCGACCGGGTCGGCGCCCAGGGTCAGCCCGCCGACGGCGTCGTGTTCCCAGTCCGCGGTGAGCTGCCGCAGCAGGGTGCCGATGAGGGGGGCGGCGGCGTGGTGCAACGTCGCCCGGCGCAGGTCGACGTAGTAGTCGGCTTCCTTCCCGGAGGACAGCGTCACCTTGCCGTGCACGACGGCGATCTCGGTGACGAGCCGGGCGAGTTCGGCGCGTTGTTGCTGGTCGACCTGAGTCACGAGCCCCGATCCTACTGCCGCCCCACCGCGCCGGATCAGGTGCGGCCGGGAACGGTGCGGTGGACGACGGCGCGCTGCACCCGGAGCGGGATGAGCCGCCCGACGGTGACCAGGGCCTTGTACTGCGGGCTGGGGATGGACACCGAGCGGCCGCGGCGCAGGTCGGTGAGGCCTTCGTGCACCACGTCGTCGGCCCGCAGCCAGAACGCCTTCGGCAACCGGCTCATGGACAGCCCGGCGCGCTGGTGGAACTCGGTGCGGGTGAACCCGGGGCACAGCGCCATCACCCGCACGCCGGTGCCGGTCAGCGCGGAGGCGAGCCCCTCGGAGAACGTCGTCACCCACGACTTGGTGGCCGCGTAGGTCGATCCGGCCACCGAGAAGAACCCGGCCACGCTGGACAGGTTGATCACGTCGCCGCCACCGCGGGCCCGCATGCCGGGCACCGCGGCGTGGGTCAACCGCAGGACGGCCGCCACGTTGAGGTCGAGCTGCTTGCGCAGCGTCGCCGCCTCGGTGTCCCAGAAGGCGCCGCCGGTGCCGAACCCGGCGTTGTTGACCAGCAGGTCCACCGGCCGCCGCTCGTCCGCGACGCGCCGCTCCACCTCGGCGAGCTGGGCGTCGTCGGCGAGGTCGGCGACGAGCACTTCGACGGTGACCCCGTGCCGGTCGCGCAGCGCCGCGGCGAGCGCTTCCAGCCGCGCGGCGTCGCGGGCGACGAGCACCAGGTCGTGCCCCTCGGCGGCCAGCCTGCGGGCGAAGGCGTTGCCGATTCCGGAGGTGGGGCCGGTGACGAGTGCGGTAGGCATGGTGCGCACCGTATCGCCTCGCCGACCGGAACCGGTCAGGCCTGGTTCTCGGAGTGCTCGGCCCGGTCCACGCGGACGGTGTCGTTGGTGTCCGCGGGGGAGCCGGCCCCGGTCGCGCCCTTGAGCTGCCGGGTCGGTTCCTCGGCGGCGGGCTCGGCCTCGTTCGGGTCGGTCTCGAACGGGTCGATGATGTCGGCGAGTTCGCCGAGGGCCCGCAGCAGGCGTTCCAGGCGGGCCGGGTCGGCGCTGTCGGGTTCGATCGCGGCGAGCACCCAGTCCTGCTCCAGCCACACCACGGTCACGTCGGGCCCGACCTCCTCGGCCGCGTCGACGAGCGACGGGGTGACCAGCGGGCGGGCCGCGGCGACCTCGGTGACGAAGGCGTAGCGGGACCCGACCGGGCCGAGCAGGTCCAGCCCGGAGTCCTGCGGCACCGGCACGTCCGGCTGCCACAGCTCCAGGGTGGTGCCGACGCTGCGGCGGCAGCGGACGCCGGCGAGCACGGTGGCGACCTTGCCGTTGGTGGTGAGGTCGAGGACGTAGACCTGGCGCCGTCCGTCGGCGGTGAACGTGGAGCCCGCGACGACGTCGGTGGCGGTGCCGCCGGCGTGCTGCGCGAGGGCGCCGCGCTCCCAGCGCGTCGGCAGCACTTGGTCGACCTCCGCGAACTGCCAGCCGCGCAGCGCCGCCCAGCGCCGCCGCTCCCGGTTGTTCGGGGCGCGTCGTGTGCGGTCGGCGATCAGCAGCGCGATGCCCGCGGCGATCGCGAGGACGGCGACGAGGAACCAGACCCAGGCAGGGATACCCACACCGCGCAGGGTAGTCCCGTCCGCATCCTCCGCGAAGATCGCCGGGGTCCCCGTCCCGGAATTGCGCCATCCGTGCGAGCTGCGCTGCACGGATGGTCCGCGGCGGGTGCGCGCTGCGAAGGGGCCGGGTTCGGAGCGTCCGTTTCGCCCGGCCCGATCGGCGATGGGGTGATCACCCGGTCGTCCCGGGGCCGGACGCGAAGAAGGACGGGTGCGGTGGCCCGCGCCCGTCCTCGTTGTTTCTTCCATCGGCCCGTCTGATCGACTTCTGGAGCGGCCGAACGGGTGAACATCGGCCGGAATCCGCTCAGGCCGGGTCGGCGCGGCGCATGGCGTGGACCTCGGGCCAGTCGGGTGCCGCGCCCGGCAACGGGTCCCGGTCCCCGGCGCGGAGCCCTTCGACGACGGCGGCGAGGTAGCGGGCGCGCAGCTCGGCGCGGCGCGGTTCGGCGACCGGCAGCGCCGGGTTGAGGTGCTTGAACAGCAGCACCACGTCGGCGGCGGTGAAGTCGGAGCGCAGCTCGCCTGCGTCGTGCGCGGCCCGCACCACCTCGTCCACGGATGCGGCCATGTCGCGGCGGGCGGCGAGGTAGTCGGCGCTGTGCGCGACGCCCGGCTCGTCCGGGGGCAGCACGGTGCCGACCCCGCTGCCTTCGGCGAGGCAGCGGCGCAGGAAGCCGGTGAACGCCCGCCACGGGTCAGGTTCTCCGGCGCGGGCCGCGTCGGCTTCGGCGACAATGCGGCGCAGGCAGCTGATCCGCACCTGCTCGGCGAGGTCGGTCTTGCTGGGCCAGCGGCGGTAGATGCTGGCGACGCCGACTCCGGCGCGGTGCGCGACGTCCGCGATGGGCGCGTCGAAGCCCTGCTCGGCGAACACTTCGCGAGCCGCGGCGATGACGCGCTCGGCGTAGCCGGCGGAGCGCTGCGCTGTGGTCATGACCACAGGATACGCGGGAGCGGAATGTTCCGGTCCGGTCCCGGGTTGCTGCGGAGCGGAATCGTCCGTTCCGCACGAGGAGAGCCATGACCACCCCGGAGCTCGCACTCGACCGCCCGCTGCGCGCGGGCACCGCCCGACCGGAGATGACCCGGCGCGGCGCCTTCTGGTTCGCCGGCGCGCTGCTGGCCCTGTTCCTGATGGCCTCCACCGCGCCGTCCCCGATGTACGCGATCTACCAGCAGCGCTGGGGTTTCTCCGCGACGGTGCTGACCGAGGTGTTCAGCGCCTACATGGTCGGCATCCTCGCCGCGCTGCTGCTGGTGGGCGCGCTGTCGGACCGGGTGGGACGGCGGCCGGTGCTGCTGGCCGCGCTCGGGCTGGAGATCGTCGCGGTGCTGCTGCTGGCGTTCGCGCCGGGCGTGGGCTGGTTGTTCGCCGGGCGCGCGCTGCAGGGCATCGCGACCGGCGCGGCGACGGGGGCGATCAGCGGTTCGCTGCTGGACTTCCAGCCGCCCGGCACCAGCCGCGGCGCCACCTTGAACGGGGTCTCCGCCGGGGCCGGGATGGCGCTGGGGTCGGGCCTGGCCGGAGCCCTGGTGCAGTTCGCGCCGGCGCCGACGGTGCTGGCCTACCTGCTGCTGGTCGCCGGGTTCGCGGTGGCGGTACCGCTGGTGTGGCTGATGCCGGAGCCGGTGCGCGGCAGCAGGCTCCCGCTGCGCGTGGCGCTGCGCCCGCAGCGGCCCGGGGTGCCCGCGGGGCGCGGCAGGGCGTTCGCACTGCTGGCGACCACGATGCTCGCGGCCTGGACGGTCGGCGGCATGTTCATGTCGCTGGGCCCTTCGGTGGCGAAGAGCCTGGTCGACGGCTCGCCGTACCTGGTGGGCGGGCTCTCGGTCGTCGCGGTGGCCGGGGTGGGTGCGGTCGCGCAGCTGCTGCTGTCCGGGTGGCTGGGCCAGCGGACGGTCCGGGTCGCGGCGCCGGTGCTGATCGCCGGGCTGGCCGTGGTGGCCGGGTCGGTGCTCGGCGGGAGCGCCGTCGGGTTCTTCGCCGGGTCGGCGGTGGTCGGGGCCGGCTGGGGGATGATGTTCATGGGCGGGTTCCGGCTGCTCACCGGGCTGGCCGACCCGGAGAACCGGGCGGCGACCTCGTCGATGATCTACATCGTGGCGTACCTGTCGGCGACGGTGCCGAGCATGCTGCTCGGCATCCTCACCACGTACGCGGGCCTGACCACGACGACCGTCGTCTTCGCCGCCGTGGCCGCCCTCTTCGCCGCCGTGGCCTGGCTCAGCACCTACGCCCGCCACTGAGCCGAGTCGTCCTCCCTGCCAGCGGCGAAGCCGCTGAGCGGAGACCCAGCACGCAACGGGACGACCCGCGGGTTCTCAGCGGTTCCCTCGCGAGGACAGCGAGGGAATCGCTGAGGTTCCGCCACCCGCCCCCGATCAGGCCGAGAAGACGGTCACTCCGCCCGAACGGTCAAGGCCGAGTTGTCGTCGGCCACGTCCACCAGGACCGCGTCCCCGTCCCGCACCTCGCCCGACAGCAGCTGCTTCGCCAGCTGGTCGCCGATCGCGGACTGCACGAGCCGCCGCAGCGGACGTGCCCCGAACACCGGGTCGAACCCGTTGAGCGCCAGCCAGTCCCGCGCGGCGGGCCGCACGTCGAGGGTGAGCCGCCGCTGGGAGAGCCGGTCCGCCAGCCGCTCCACCTGGATGTCCACGATGGACGTCAGCTCCTCGGTGGACAGCGAGTGGAACACCACCATGTCGTCGAGCCGGTTGAGGAATTCCGGCTTGAACTGCTGGCGCACCACGGACAGCACCGCTTCGTCGCGCTGCTGCTCGGTCAGGTTCGGGTCCGCGATGGCCTGCGAACCGAGGTTCGAGGTGAGCACCAGGATGGTGTTCCGGAAGTCCACCGTGCGCCCCTGGCCGTCGGTGAGCCGGCCGTCGTCGAGCGCCTGCAGCAGCACGTCGAACACGTCCGGGTGCGCCTTCTCGACCTCGTCCAGCAGCACCACCGAGTACGGCCTGCGCCGCACCGATTCGGTGAGCTGGCCGCCCTGGTCGTAGCCGACGTAGCCGGGCGGGGAGCCGACGAGGCGGGCCACCGAGTGCTTCTCGGAGTACTCGCTCATGTCGATGCGGATCATCGCCCGCTCGTCGTCGAACAGGAACCCGGCGAGCGCCTTCGCCAGCTCGGTCTTGCCCACGCCGGTCGGCCCGAGGAACAGGAACGATCCGGTGGGCCGGTCGGGGTCGGCGACGCCCGCGCGGGCGCGGCGCACCGCGTCGGACACGGCGCGCACCGCTTCGGCCTGGCCGACGACCCGGGTCTCCAGCTCGTCCTCCATCCGCAGCAGCTTCGCGGTCTCGCCTTCGAGCAGCCGTCCGGCGGGGATGCCGGTCCAGGAGCTGACCACGTCGGCGACGTCGTCGGGCGTGACCTCCTCCTGCAGCATGGCCTTCTGCTCGGTCTGCGCCTCGGTGGCGGTGGCGAGCTCCTTCTCCAGGGCGGGGATGCGGCCGTAGCGCAGTTCGGCGGCCTTGCCGAGGTCGCCGTCGCGTTCGGCGCGGTCGGATTCGCCGCGGAGCTGTTCGAGCTGCGTCTTGAGGTCGCGGACCTTGTCGATGGACTCCTTCTCGCCCTGCCAGCGCGCGGTGAGCTCGGAGAGCCGTTCGCGGCGGTCGGCGAGTTCGCCGCGCAGGGTGGCGAGCCGTTCGACGGAGGCGACGTCGGTCTCCTTGGCCAGCGCCATCTCCTCGATCTCCAGGCGGCGCACGGCGCGTTCCACCTCGTCGATCTCGACCGGCCGCGAGTCGATCTCCATGCGCAGCCGGGACGCGGCCTCGTCCACGAGGTCGATGGCCTTGTCCGGCAGGAACCGCGCGGTGATGTACCGGTCGGAGAGCGTGGCGGCGGCGACGAGCGCGCCGTCGGTGATCCGCACGCCGTGGTGCACCTCGTAGCGCTCCTTGAGCCCGCGCAGGATCGCGACGGTGTCCTGCGGGCTCGGTTCGCCGACCATGACCTGCTGGAAGCGGCGTTCCAGCGCGGCGTCGGTCTCGATGTGCTCGCGGTACTCGTCGAGGGTGGTGGCGCCGACCATGCGGAGCTCGCCGCGGGCCAGCATCGGCTTGATCATGTTGCCCGCGTCCATCGCCCCTTCGCCGGTGGCACCGGCGCCGACGATGGTGTGCAGCTCGTCGATGAACGTGACGACCTCGCCCGCGGAGTCGGTGATCTCCTTGAGCACGGCCTTGAGCCGCTCCTCGAACTCGCCGCGGTACTTGGCGCCGGCGATCATCGAGCCGAGGTCGAGGGCGACGACGCGCTTGCCGCGCAGCGATTCGGGTACGTCACCGGCGACGATGCGCTGGGCGAGGCCTTCGACGATGGCGGTCTTGCCGACGCCGGGTTCGCCGATGAGCACCGGGTTGTTCTTGGTGCGCCGGGACAGCACCTGCACCACGCGCCGGATCTCCGAGTCGCGGCCGATGACCGGGTCGAGCTCACCGCCGCGGGCGCGCGCGGTGAGGTCCTGGCCGTACTTCTCCAGGGCCTGGAAGGTGCCCTCCGGGTCGGGGCTGGAGACCCGGGCCGAGCCGCGCACCTTCGCGAAGGCGTCGCGGAGCGCCTCGGGGGTGGCGCCGTGCCTGCGGAGCAGGTCGGCGACCTGGCCGCCTTCGGCCGCGAGACCGACCAGCAGGTGCTCGGTGGAGACGTAGTCGTCGCCCATCTCGGTGGCCAGGTGCTGGGCGTGGGTCACGGCCTTGAGCGCGTCGCGGGACAGCTGCGGCGCGGACACGGTGGAGCCGGAGGCCGCGGGCTGCGCGTTGATCAGCGCTTCGACCTCGCGGCGCACGTCCGCGACGTCGGCCTCGACCGCGGTCAGCAGCGGCGCCGCGATGCCGTCGCCCTGCGCGAGCAGCGCGCCGAGCAGCCGGGCGGGGCCCACGTCGGGGTTGCCCGCCACCGTGGCGGCCTGGGCCGCCGAGGAGATCGCCTGTTGGGTCTTGGTCGTCGGGTTGAAAGCGTCCATTCCTCCACCTCGCCGGGGCGTCGCGCGCGAGCCTCCATGCTCGCGCAGAGCGCCCGCCGTGCAACACCGGCGGAGGCCCCGGCGCGGCGGGCGAAACGGAACCTCCGCATGAAAGTTGAGTCCGTTGCGCTCAACCATACACCCGTCGCGGCCGACTGGGCATCCCTTCGCCCGTCCACCCCGTTCCGCTCGCCCGTTCGACGGGCTGCCGATCACCACGAGTCGCAAAACGGGCGCGAATTCACCCACTGGCCACCGAAAAGCATTGAGTCCCAATTGTCGCCTTGGTCCACTACCCGCCATGCCCGACACATCCGGCCCGCCACCGGCGAGCCCGCTCCCGCACACCGAGGTGCTCGCCGCCGGGGACGGCGCGCTCTCCGCGGTCGAGAACACCATCAACACCGTCTTCGAGCCGATCTCCGACTGGTTCTCGAACCTCGTGTTCGGCGAACTCACGCTGTTCGGCGTCACGTTCCCCTGGATCGTGGCCTGGCTGGTGATCGCCGCCGCCACGTTCACCGTCGCGTTCGGCTTCATCCAGTTCCGCTCGCTGGGCCTGTCGCTGGCGCTGGTCCGCGGGAAGTACTCCCGCCCGGACGACCCCGGCGAGATCACCCACTTCCAAGCGCTCTCCTCCGCGGTCTCCGCGACGGTCGGCCTCGGCAACATCGCCGGTGTCGGGGTCGCCGTCACCGTCGGCGGCCCCGGCGCGACCTTCTGGATGATCGTGTGCGGCCTGCTGGGCATGTGCACCAAGTTCGTCGAATGCACCCTCGGCGTGCAGTACCGCGACATCCACGAGGACGGCACCGTCTCCGGCGGCCCCATGCAGTACCTGCGCAAGGGCATCGCCGAACGGTTCCCCGGCGGCTTCGGCGCCCGGCTCGGCAAGGTGCTGGCCGTGCTCGCCGCGATCATGATCCTGTTCTTCGGCATCGCCGGGGGCAACATGTTCCAGGCGAACCAGACCTTCGCCCAGCTGCGCAACGTCACCGGCGGCGAGCAGGGCTGGCTGGGCGGGGACGGCGCCGCGCTCGCCTTCGGGCTGGTGCTGGCCGCGCTGGTCGGCGCCGTCATCATCGGCGGCATCAAGTCCATCGGCGCCGCCACCAGCAAGCTGGTGCCGACGATGGCGATCATCTACGTGGTGGCCTGCCTGATCGTGATCGGCGTGAACATCACCTCGGTGCCCGCCGCCCTCGGCGAGATCGTGCGCGGCGCGTTCACCCCGGCCGCCGGGTTCGGCGGGGCGATCGGCGTGCTGATCATCGGGTTCCAGCGGGCCGCGTTCTCCAACGAGGCGGGGCTCGGCTCGGCGCCGATCGCGCACTCCGCGGTCAAGACCCGGCACCCGGTGAGCGAGGGCTTCGTCGCGCTGCTCGAACCCTTCGTGGACACCGTGATCATCTGCACCATGACGGCGCTGACCATCGTCATCGCCCGCACCGAGTTCTGGCTCGACGCGCAGCGGCAGGTGCTCGGCGGCGGGGAGACCCCGGACGGGGTCACCGTCACCTCCGAGGCGTTCGCGACCGTGCTGCCGTGGTTCCCGTACGTGCTGACGCTCGCGGTGGCCCTGTTCGCCATCTCCACGATCATCACCTGGGGCTACTACGGGCAGCGGGCGTGGCTGTTCCTGTTCGGCAAGTCCAAGGCGAAGGAGACCGCCTACAACGTGCTGTTCTGCGCGTGCACCGTGATCGGCTCGGTGCTGACGCTGACCAGCGTGCTCGACTTCGCGGACGCGGTGCTGTTCGCGCTCGCCCTGTTCAACATCATCGGGCTGTACCTGCTGCTGCCCGTGGTCAAGCGCGAGCTCCGGAGCTTCCGCGAGAAGCTGCGCACCGGGGAGGTGGCTCCGGTCGAGCGGCCGGAGGAGGTGGGCTGACCCGCCCCCGACGTGCGAGAGGGGCGCCCGCCCCCGGCGAACGCCCCTGCTCGCGTGTTCCGCCCGCCCCCGTGCGGGCGGAACCCCCGCGGGGGCGCGCCCCCCCCCCCCCCGCCGGGGGGGGGGGCGCCGCGCGGGGGGGGGGGCGGGGCCGCCCCCCCCCCCGCCCCGCGGGGGGCCCCCCCCGGGGGGGG
>NZ_JAIUKB010000180.1:0-16662 GCF_020176785.1 Saccharopolyspora sp. 6V
TAACTAGGTCTATGGGCTGGCGTTGTAAGTGTTGGTGTTTTTTATGTGGTTCGTGGTGGTGGTGGTGGTGTTGGTGGGGGGTTATATCGTGGCAAATCAGGGTTGGCGGGGTTGCGGGGTGGGGCCTGGGGTGCGGGTGGGGGGTTTTGGGTCGGGGGGGTGGGTCCGCGGGTGTGGTGGGGGGGCGGCGGGGTACCCGGGGCCCCCCCACCTCGATGCTTCCCGCCGGGTAGCAGCAGACCTTGCGGGTGCGTACCCCTCGGCGGATAGCTTCGGCGGCGACCGGACATGACGGGAAAGGGACCATGAGCGACAAGACCATGCGCGCCATCAGCCAGGACCGGTTCGGCGGACCGGAAGTGCTGCACGAGACCACCGCGCCCCGCCCCGCGCCGCTGCCCACCGAGGTGCTGGTGCGCGTCGTGTCCGCCGGGGTCAACCCGGTGGACTGGAAGACCCGCGAGGGCGGCGGGATGGCCGGAGTTCTCGGCGAACCGCCGTTCGTGCTCGGCTGGGACGTCTCCGGCATCGTCGAGGAGATCGGCTTCGGCGTGCACACGCTGGAGGTCGGCGACGAGGTCTACGGCATGCCGTGGTTCCCACGCCGGGCCGGGGCCTACGCCGAGTACGTGACCGCGCCCGCGCGGCAGTTCACCCGCAAGCCGGTGGGCCTGGACCACGACCACTCGGCCGGGGTGCCGCTGGCCGCGCTCACGGCCTGGCAGAGCCTCGTGGACCTGGCCGGGGTCACCCGCGGGCAGCGGGTGCTGGTGCACGCCGCGTCCGGCGGGGTCGGGCACTTCGCCGTGCAGTTCGCCGCGCACGCGGGCGCGCACGTGATCGGCACGGCGAGCGCCGCCAAGCAGGACTGGGTGCGGGAGCTCGGCGCCGCCGAGGTGATCGACTACCGCGCCGCGCGGTTCGAGGAGGAGACCGGCGAGATCGACGTGGTGCTGGACCTCGTCGGCGACGGGATCGACCGGACCAGCACCCGCTCGCTGGACGTGCTCAAGCCGGGCGGGCTGCTGATCGCGGTGCCGTCCGGGGTGGCGCCGGAGCTGCTCGACCTCGCCCGGGAGCGCGGGGTGCGCGCCACCGGCTACCTGGTGGAACCGGACGGGCCCGCGCTGAGCACCATCGCCGGGCTCATCGACGACGGAACGGTGCGCACCCGGATCGACGAGGTGCTGCCGCTGGCCGAGGCGGCCGAGGCGCACCGCCGCGGCGAGCAGGGGCACGTGCACGGCAAACAAGTACTACACGTCGAGTCCTGAACTGCTGCCCCTTCCGCTGCTGCGAGGCACGGCGGGAAGCGGAACCTCAGCGGCGCCCTCGCTGCGGGATCGTTTTCACAGGTGGCTCCGCCACATGAGAAAACGCTGTCCTCGCGAGGACGCCGCTGAGAACCCGCGGGTGGTCGGCTTGCTCTGGTGGTCGGCAGCTCATCGGCTTCGCCGCCGACAAGAAACTGACACGACCCGCCGGGCGGGGTTCAAAGACGGGCAGTCAGTGATCTCCTCGCCGCGCTGTCCTCGCGATCCCGCAGCGAGCACGCCGAGTTGAAAGGCCCGGGGACGATTGGGCCATTGTGGTCTAGTCCATTGTCGAGGCATGGGGTGAGATGGGCGCCGATGCACCCGATCAAGGAGAGCACCGTGTCCGGACCTGACCACGCCCGGCAGTCGAACGGCCTGCCCGCGAACTCCCGGCCTGCGAGCGGCCTGCGCCGCCGCGGCTTCCTGGGCTTGCTCGCCGGGGCGAGCGCGCTGCCGCTGCTGCCCGCCGCCGCCTCCGCCGGTGCCCGCGCGACGTCCGAGCCGGCCACCACCACCGCTTACGTCGGCAGCATGAGCTCCACCGGCGGCCGCGGCTTCGAGGTCGCCGCCTTCGACGCCGCCACCGGGAAGCTCACCGCCACCACCGCGGTCGAGGGCGTGCCGGACGCCTCGTTCTTCGCCACCTCCGCCGACGGACGCGTCCTCTACACCACCAACGAGCTGGAGCAGGGCTCGGTCACCGCGCTCGACATCACCGACCCGGCCGCGCCCGCCGTGCTCGGCAGCACCCCCACCGGCGGCGCCGGGCCGACGCACCTCGCCGTGCACCCGGCGGGGCACCTGCTCGCGGCGAACTACACCGACGGCACCGTCTCGGTGCACCCGCTCGACGCGGACGGGCGCATCGGCGACGCCACCGACCTGGTGCGCCACGACGCCGCCGAACCGCACGCCCACCAGGTGCTCGTCGCGCCGGACGACGAGCTGGTGGTCGCCGTGGACCTCGGTGCGGACGCGGTGTTCGTGTACGCGCTGGAGGGCGGGAAGCTCGCGCAGCGGCAACGCCTCGACCTGCCCACCGGGACCGGGCCGCGCCACCTCGCCTGGCACCCGGACGGGAACCGCGCCTACCTGCTCGCCGAGCTCGCCTCGACGATCACGGTGCTCGACTGGGACGGCGCCGCCTTCACCGCCGGGCAGGTCATCGGCACCCGCGACGAAGGCGCGGCCGGGGAGAACTTCCCCGCCGAGATCGCCGTCACCGGCGACGGCGCGCACGTGTACGCCTCCAACCGGGGCGACGACGCGATCGCCGTGTTCGCGGTGCGGGAGGACGGGCTGGAGCGCGTCGGCAGCACCCCCACCGGCGGGCAGTGGCCGCGGCACTTCGCGTTCGCCCCCGACGGTGCGGCGCTGCACGTGGTGAACCAGCACTCCGGCACCATCACCCGGCTGCCCCGCGACCCCGGGACCGGCCTGCTCTCCCCCGCCGAGGAGCCCGGCGCCTTCGCCTCGGCGGTGGTGCTCGCGTTCGCGCCCTGACCGGTCGGTGGACGCCGGATCGGTCCACGGATGCGGCCGAACGAGCGAAGCCGCGCGGGCTGAGTAGCGAGAACCCGCATCCGCGCGGCGCACACCTCCCCCCGGACAGGTGAGATCGCTACTCTGAGTGGTTCGCTTCGGCGGCATCGAGGGGGTTCGCGATGAGCGAGAACAGCACCATCCCGGTCAAGGAGTTGCGCTCGGTCATCGGGTCGCGGTGGCGGCGCCCCCGCCTGCTCACCGCGGTCGGCGACCAGCCGATCTTCCACCTGGTCCGGCCGGCCCGGCCCCACGACCTGACCACCCAGCTCGGCGGTCACCTCGGCAGCGGGGTGCCGCACGTGCTGATCAGCGCGGACCAGCCGCTGCCGGAGAACGACCTGGACCGCTCGGTGCTGATGCGGGAACAGCTCCTGGACAAGGTCGCGCTCGGCCTCGGCGGGCACGACTCGCGGCGTTGGCAGGGGCGGATCCGCTTCCACCGCTACGCCCTGGCGAGTTACCTGCTGCAGCACAAGCTGGAACCGCCCGAGCCGGACGAGGTGCCGAACCGGCAGGCCCGCGACCTGCTGCGGACCTACGCGCGCAGCAGGCTGCTCCGGCTCAAGAGCCGCAGCGCGGAGCCCGACGGAGCGGGTTCGGGGGGGGGGGGGGGGGGGCGCCCCCCCCCCCCGCCGCCCCGGGCCCCGCGGGGGGGCGGGGGGGGGGGGGGGGGGGGGGGGGTGGGGGGGGCGGGGCGGGACCGCCGGGGGNNNNTACCCGCAGTGGGGCGACGCCGCCGACGCCCTGGCCGCTGGGGCGCGTCGGGAGGCGGTCGTGGGGGGGGGCCCCCCCCCCCCGGGGGGGGGGGGGGGGGCCCCCCCCCCCCCCCCCCCCCCCCCCCCCCCCCTCGCCCTGCCCTGGTACCTGGCGTTGCCGTCGCTGGTGCTGTTCTACCTCCTGCCGCCCGTGATCCAGCGCGGTGTGGTGTTGCGCAGGCCCGCGCGGTGGTTCCTGCGCCAGCACTACCTCTCGCCGCGCGAATCGGCGGACTTCGCGAGCTTCGCGCAACGGCTGCTGACCACCCCGTCGGTGCACGAGAACGCCCTCCAGGTGCGCAAGTTCCTGGTGCACGCGCTGCTAGAAGACCTCGCCGACGCCTACGCGCGCCGGGTGTGGCGGTGGCGCTGGATGCGGCGCGACAACTACCCGGTGTTGCTCCTGCAGGGCGTCACACCAGGCACCACCGGAGAACTGCTGATCCGGCTGATCAACGACGTGCGCAACGAGACCGGCGCTTGGGACCCGCTGCTGGTCGTGGCCAGCGGGACCGAGGAACTGCCGCACGACGACCCACCGGCCGAACCGCTCACGGTGCAGGGCTGGCAGCACCGGCTGCAGGAGGCCAGGCGCAAGCGCTCCCCCACCGCCTGGTACCTGCCGATCCGGGTGGAGGACCCACCGACCGATGTGGAACCGCGCCCCGCGTTCCCGCGCGGCCAGTTCCCGATCCGGACCACCCGCGCCCGGATCCTCCGCTTCGTGCCCGTGGCGATCGCGGGTGTCGTGGTGCTCGGAGCCGGAACCTGGTACCTGCACGAGTGGAACGCGCACTGCCGCACCCTGCTGCCGTGGACGGAGCCCGGCCTCAGCCGGATCGACCCGGACGGATTCGGCGGCGCGCGGGGGGAGTGCGTGGGCGTGTCGGCCGGATACATGTTCTCCCCGCCGGAGAACGCGGACGACAAGACCCGCGAGGAACTGCTCGGATTGCAGGACCGGGTCCGCGAACTCAACGCCGCGGCCGAGGAACGGCACCGCAACGAGCCCGAGCTCCCCTACCCGACCATCGTCTACTTCAGCGTCCTGACCACCTCGAATTCCGATTCGACGACGCTGGCGGCAGCGTTGGAGGAACTGCGCGGAGTCGTCGACGCCCAGAACCGGTCGCGCCTGGCCCGGCTCCCGATGCGGGTCGTCATCGCCAACGGTGGCGAGGAGATGCGCCACGGCCCCGAGGTCGCGGAGCGGATCGGAGAGCTCGCCCGCGCCGCCGAAGCGGAGAACATCGCCGCGCGGGGCGAATCGACCCGGTCCGGGACGGCCCGGGAGGCGACGTCACCCGTCGTCGGCGTCGTCGGTCTCGGCGGCAGCCGGCAGACCACCAAGGAAGCGATCTCCGTGCTCGGCAGGCACGGGCTGCCGAGCATCGGGATCACCACCTCCGAGGACCACATGTGGAAGTCGAGCAAGCTCTACTTCCAGATCGCGCCACCGAACCGCGACCAGGCCCGGGTCGTCGGTGAATACCTCCAGCACCACGTCGAGGCACGTCCGCGCCGGGTGATCATCTTCAAGGATCCCGGCGACGACTACAGCGTGAACCTCGCCGAGGACCTGCACCACGAGCTCACCGCGAACCGCGGCATCGCCGCCGACACGACCGACGATCTGGCGGAACTGGAATTCGCGTGCGGACGGGACTCGGTGGTGTTCTTCGCGGGCCGCTCCGAACAGCTCAACGAACTGCTGACCCGGGACAGGTGCGACCCCGGCAACCCCGCGCGGCTGATCGCGGGCGACGACGTCACCAAGTACGTGCTCAACCGGCGGGTGTCCAACCCCGATGCTCCCCGCCCGCAGCTCGACTACGTGTCGTTCAACAAGCTCCCGCACGCGGAACGCGCGGACGACGACGCAGACCAGGGACGTTCCGCGCTGGCCCGGGACGCGATAGACCTCCTGAGCACCGCCATCAACCAGTTCAAGGACGATCCGCTGCCGCTGACCGGGATCACCACGTGGAACGAGCTGTCGCACATCGGGGGCATGTCGCGCGCGACCACCGGCGCGATCGTGTACGACCCCACCGGGTCCGATCCGTCGAAGCGCCAGGTGCCGGTGAACAAGGCGATCACGATCGAGCACATCGACTCCGCCGGGCGGAGCAGGACGCTGCTGGTGTGCGGTGACCACCAGGCCAACGACAACAGGCCCGCCGGGTGCACCTGGCTCGGCGGCTGAGGTCCGTGGCCCCCCGGTCGAGGCCGGGTGGCACGGGTCCGCTCACCCCTCCGCGAGGATCGGGGCCAGGAAGCGGCCCGTGTAGCTCTCCTCGACTTCGGCGACTTGCTCCGGAGTCCCCTGGGCGACGAGGGTGCCGCCGCCGGAACCGCCCTCGGGGCCGAGGTCGAGCAGCCAGTCGGAGGCCTTGATGACGTCCAGGTTGTGCTCGATGACGATCACCGTGTTGCCCTTGTCCACCAGGCCGTTGACCACGCCGAGCAGCTTGCGGATGTCCTCGAAGTGCAGGCCCGTCGTCGGCTCGTCGAGGATGTAGACGGTCTGGCCGGTGGAGCGCTTCTGCAGCTCGCTGGCCAGCTTCACCCGCTGCGCCTCGCCGCCGGACAGGGTCGGCGCCGGCTGGCCGAGCCGCACGTAGCCGAGCCCGACGTCCACCAGGGTGCTCAGGTAGCGGTGGATCGACTTGATCGGCTCGAAGAACTCGGCGGCCTGCTCGATCGGCAGGTCCAGCACCTCGGCGATCGACTTGCCCTTGTAGTGCACTTCCAGGGTCTCGCGGTTGTAGCGGGCGCCCTTGCACACCTCGCACGGCACGTACACGTCCGGCAGGAAGTTCATCTCGATCTTCAGCGTGCCGTCGCCCGCGCACGCCTCGCAGCGCCCGCCCTTGACGTTGAACGAGAACCGGCCCGGCTGGTAGCCGCGGACCTTCGCCTCGGTGGTCTCGGCGAACAGCTTGCGGATGCGGTCGAACACGCCGGTGTAGGTGGCCGGGTTGGACCGCGGGGTGCGGCCGATCGCGGACTGGTCGACCTGCACGAGCTTGTCCACCAGGTCCACGCCCTTGATCCGGGTGTGCCTGCCCGGCACCTGCCGCGCGCCGTTGAGCTTGTTCGCCAGCACCGAGGCGAGGATGTCGTTGACCAGCGTGGACTTCCCGGAACCGGACACGCCGGTGACCGAGACCAGGCAGCCCAGCGGGAACGACACGTCGATCTTGCGGAGGTTGTGCTCGCGGGCGCCGACCACGGTCAGCTGCCGCTTCGGGTCCCGCTTGCGCCGCGCCGCGGGCATCGGGATGGCCTTGCGCCGGGCCAGGTAGTCGCCGGTGAGGGAGGACTCGTTGTCCAGCAGCTCCTTGTACGGGCCGCTGTGCACGACCTTCCCGCCGTGCTCGCCCGCGCCAGGGCCGATGTCGACCACCCAGTCGGCGCTGCGCACGGTGTCCTCGTCGTGCTCGACGACGATGAGCGTGTTGCCCAGGTCCCGCAGCCTGCTCAGCGTCTCCAGCAGCCGGTGGTTGTCCCGCTGGTGCAGGCCGATCGACGGCTCGTCCAGCACGTACAGCACGCCGACCAGGCCGGAACCGATCTGGGTGGCCAGCCGGATGCGCTGCGCCTCACCGCCGGAGAGGGTGCCCGCCGCGCGGGACAGCGACAGGTAGTCGAGGCCCACGTCGAGCAGGAACCCGAGCCGGGCCTGCACCTCCTTGAGCACCCGGCCCGCGATCATCTCCTCGCGGTGGCCCAGCACCAGCGAGTTCAGGAACGACGCGCACTCGCGCACGCTCAGCGCGCTCACCTCGGCGATGGACAGCTCGCCGTGCGCCGGGTTCTCCATGGTGACCGCGAGGATCTCCGGCTTCAGCCGGGTCCCGTCGCACGCGGGGCACGGCACGTCCCGCATGTAGCCCTCGTACTTCTCGCGGGCGTAGTCCGACTCGGTCTGCTCCAGGCGCCGCTCCAGGAACGGGATGACGCCCTCGTAGGAGGCGTAGTACGAGCGCTGCCGCCCGTAGCGGTTCTTGTACCGCACGTGCACCTGGTCGTCGGTGCCGTGCAGCACCGCCTTCTTCACCTTGGTGGGCAACCGGTTCCACGGGGTGTCCATCCGGAACCCGACCGATTCGGACAGCGAGGTGAGCAGCCGGGTGAAGTACTCGGCGGTGTGCCCGCCGGCCCACGGCGCGATGGCGCCCTCGCCGAGGGACAGCTCCTCGTCGGGCACCACGAGCTCCGGGTCGACCTCCTTGCGGATGCCGAGACCGGCGCACTCGGTGCAGGCGCCGTACGGGGAGTTGAACGAGAACGAGCGCGGCTCCAGCTCGTCCACGCCCAGCGGGTGGCCGTTCGGGCAGGCCAGGTTCTCGGAGAACTTCCGCTCCCGCTCCGGGGAGTCCTCGTCGACGTCGACGAACTCCAGCAGCACCAGCCCGTCGGCGAGCCGCAGCGCGGTCTCCACCGAGTCGGTGAGCCGCTGCTTCGCGTTCGCCTTGACGGTGAGCCGGTCGACCACGACGGCGATGTCGTGCTTCTCCTGCTTCTTCAGCTTCGGCGGGGACTCCAGCTGGTACACCTCGCCGTCCACCCTCGCCCGGGCGTAGCCCTGCGACTGCAGCTGCTCGAAGAGGTCGACGTACTCGCCCTTGCGGCCGCGGATGACCGGCGCCAGCACCTGGAACTTGGTGCGCTCCGGCATCGCCAGCACCTGGTCGACGATCTGCTGCGGGGTCTGCTTGCTGATCGGTTCGCCGCAGGTCGGGCAGTGCGGTTTGCCCGCGCGGGCGTACAGCAGCCGCAGGTAGTCGTAGACCTCGGTGATGGTGCCCACCGTGGAGCGCGGGTTGCGGCTGGTCGACTTCTGGTCGATGGACACCGCCGGGGACAGGCCTTCGATGAAGTCCACGTCGGGCTTGTCCATCTGCCCCAGGAACTGCCGCGCGTACGCCGACAGCGACTCCACGTAGCGGCGCTGGCCCTCGGCGAAGATGGTGTCGAAGGCCAGGCTGGACTTTCCGGAGCCGGACAGACCGGTGAACACGATCAGGCTGTCGCGCGGCAGGTCGATGTCGATCCCGCGCAGGTTGTGCTCGCGGGCGCCGCGGACGACGAGGCGGTCGGCCACTGTGATCCTTTCGGAAGTTCTCGCCGGTTCGGTGGACGCGCCCGCCGGCACCGGGCCACGGCATCGGTCACCGCAGGCCCGCGGGCGACTCGGACGGGGTTCCCCACCGCATCGCCGGGTCGTCGTGCCCGTGCGGGGTGGAGCCCCTGGTCGGCCCGGCGTGATTCGGGCGCGGGCGCAGCACCGAGGGTATCGGCGCGGCCGCGCTCAGCGGTGTTCGGACGTCGCGCGGCCATGCTATGCCGCACCCCCGACAGTTCCGCGTCGCCCCTGGTCACGCCCTGCTCAGGGGTGCAACGCGCAGCGGCGCGCAGTATTCCGGGCCGCCCCTTAGCACGCCTGTGCGCGACCATACGCAAATTCCCCCGGATTGGGCACTGTCGGGGGACGCGCCTGTACCCCTACTCTCGGGTACTCCCCTGCCGTGTCCGGAGAATTTCCTGCACACATCAAGGAATCCGATGGCTGACACCGTTCTCGGCGCCGGCGGCACCCCCGTGCCCGCCGGAGCCGCGCACTCGACCGAACAGGTCACCGCCGCCCTGTCCGCGATCGAACGCAGCACGCAGCGCCTGCTCCAGGTGAGCGAGGAGCTGGACGACGCGAGCGTGCGACGGCCCAGCCTGCTGCCGGGCTGGACCCGCGCGCACGTGCTCACCCACCTGGCCCGCAACGCCGACGGGCTGCTGAACCTGCTGATCTGGGCCAGGACCGGCGCCGAGCACCCCATGTACGCCAGCCCCGCCGACCGCGACGCCGACATCCAGGAGGGTGCGGTGCGCGGGCACCGGCTGCTGGTGGAGGACGTGGTGGCCTCGCACGGCCGGTTCGCGCACGCCGTCCGCACCCTGCCCGCCTCGGCGTGGGACGCGGAGGTCGTGGGACGCGAACCGATGCCCGCCCACCACGTGCTGCGCAAGCGGCTGCTGGAGCTGTGGGTGCACCTGGTGGACCTCGACGGCGGCGTCGGCTTCGACGAGGTCCCCGAAGCGGACGCCGAGCAGCTGCTGGAGGACGTGGTGCAGCAGTTCGGCGGCAGGCCCGACGTGCCCGCGGTGACGGTGGTGGTCGACTTCGACGACGGCCGCACCCGCACCTGGGAGCTGCGCGGCACCACCTCCCCGCCCGCCCAGGTGCGCGGGCGCCCCGGCCCGATGCTCGGCTGGCTGCTCGGCCGCACCGGTCCCGAGCCGCTGGAAGGGGACGCCCCGGCGCTGCCGGTGTGGCTGTGAGGGGCGGCGCCGCCGAGCGATACGCTTCGCACGTGGAGGCATACGAGCAGTACACCGGCCATGTCGAACCCGGCGGCGCCCCCGCCAAGCGGGTCCTGGACGCGTTGACCATCACCAAGGTGTCGGTCGGCCCGATGGACAACAACGCGTACCTGCTGACCTGCCGCGGCACCGGGGACGCGCTGCTGATCGACGCGGCGAACGATTCGGAGCGGCTCGCCGACCTGCTGGGTCACGACGACGACCGGCCGCGGCTGCGCACCATCGTCACCACCCACCAGCACGGCGACCACTGGCAGGCGCTGGGCGCGGTCGCGGGCCAGACCGGCTGCTACACGCTGGCGCACCCCGCCGACGCCGGGGAACTGCCGGTGCCGCCGGACCGCCTGGTCCAGCACGGCGACGTGGTGCCGGTCGGCGACGCCGAGCTGCAGGTCATCCACCTGCGCGGGCACACGCCCGGCTCGATCGCGCTGCTGTACCGGGACCCGGCCGGGCACCCGCACCTGTTCACCGGGGACTCGCTGTTCCCCGGCGGCGTCGGCAAGACCGGCTCGCCCGCGGACTTCACCTCGCTGCTCGACGACGTGGAGAACCGGATCTTCGCCGAGCTCCCGGACGACACCTGGTTCTACCCGGGCCACGGCGACGACTCGACCCTAGGCGAGCAGCGCCCCCACCTCGCGGAGTGGCGCGAACGCGGCTGGTGAACCGACCCGCGGAGGGGCCCGCCCGGATCTCGGGACGGCCCGCTTCGCGCAGGCGCGAACGACCGATGTGTTCCTCACCGGCCACGGTCCAGGGACACCGCGAGAACCGTGCCGTCAGACCCGACGGAGACGGCGTCGCGAGCGAACTCCTCATCGGGGATGCCGTTCCGCCAACGCTCCTCGACTCCGGGTGCCGAACGCAGGTACGAACCAAGCCGCTGACCCGCGAGCTGCTCGTACAATCCGGATTCGAGGCCGCGGTGCACCACGAACCGCCCGCCATCCGGCAGTGGAAGCACCGAGCGGGTACCCATCACGTGCAGGCCGCCGCCGAGATCAAACGCCGTGGCCGCGTCGTCGCCCGAGGCCGAGCTCTGCTCGTCGAGGCCGGTGAACCCCCCGCGTGGAGGAGGCGGCCGGTACGTGGCCGCAGTCCGGCCCGCACCCGCGAACAGCAATGCCGAGGCCGCGCCGAAACGCGCGAGCGCGTGGGAGAACCACTTCTGGCTCGCCTGCGGGATTTTGAGGACCCTCGCTTCTGCAGGAAAGGACGTATCGGACTCCTCGACATCGACAGGAAGTGTCCGGTCGAACAGGGCCAGCTCGTCGACGGCGTCGTCCTGCTGTTCGGATCCCGGCCGTTCGGACGTGAACGGTTCCGGAACCTCGCCGAGTTCCTCGTTCAACTCGCGTTCCAGCTCGTCGGCGCTACCCGACCACAGCTCGTCCTCTCCCGGAGGGTCGAGCACGTGCACGGTGATGCCGGACTGCCGCAGACACGACGCGACCATGAGTGACGGCAGGCAACCGCGACCAGCGATCTCCACCGACCGGACCTGCACGCACGCCTTCGCCAGTTGATCGACCGCGAGCGACTCGTTGCCGTGATTGCCCTTGCACTCCAGGACTACGATCTTGACCGCGCCACCGTTGCGCGGGTGGCCGATCAGGAAGTAGTCCGGGCGCACTCGGACACCGCTCGCCTGGCGCACCACCCCCACTCCGGGAATCCCCGAGCGGAGCGCGACGTCGGCATCCACTGCCTGAAAGTCCAATCCAGGATACTGCTCGCTCAGCACATGCCGAGCGACGAACAACGCCAGCCCGATACCCAGGTATTCGGATTGGGCGACCTTGTGGTGGTGCACAACGGAACTGGCCGCCGTGGCCGACAACGTCATGCGCCCGCGGTGCGGGGCGAGGGTCGCGCAGTAGCGGAGCTGCGCCCACAGCCTCGCCGCGTCAGCGAAGACCGGATCGTCGAAGAAGGTGGTCGCGACCCCGACCTCCCGCAGAACGTGGACCGGGGCGGTGGGCAGCACGTCCGGGACTGTCACCGGAACGGGCCACTTGCGGTACCGGAAGATCTGCTTCTGCTCTTTCCGCTCGAAGCGAAGCGCCGCCCGATTCACCTTGTCGACCAGTTCCCGCGATGAGACCAGAGTCAGATTCCCCGAGATGCCGAGCGCACGCATCACCGCACCGAAATCCATGAATCCCCGTCCTCCCCGATCAGATGGGACGCTACGACGGCTCGCACAACACCAACAAGATCCGCTACGGACGACCACCGATCTGGCGGCCGCTCGATCAGAGCAGTCCGATGCCCCGCCGATCCGGGTCTCATCGCGGCCCGCCCTGTCGGACGGCGGCCGGTGATCCTAGGCTCGGTGGATGGCGAGGTACTACGACGTGCACCCGGACAACCCGCAGCGCCGCACGCTCGGCCAGGCGGTCGACCTCATCCGGTCCGGCGGGGTGATCGCGTATCCCACCGACTCCTGCTTCGCCCTCGGGACCGGGCTGGACAACAAGGACGGCGTGGAGCGGATCAAGACCATCCGCAAGCTCGACGACCGGCACCACTTCACGCTGGTGTGCGAGAACTTCGCGCAGCTGGGCCAGTTCGTGCACATCGACAACTCGGTGTTCCGGGCGATCAAGGCCAGCACTCCCGGCAGCTACACCTTCATCCTCCCCGCCACCAAGGAGGTGCCGCGGCGGTTGATGCACCCGAAGAAGAAGACGGTCGGCATCCGCATCCCGCAGCACGTCACCGCGCAGGCGCTGCTGGCGCAGCTCGGCGAACCGCTGCTGTCGAGCACGCTGCTGCTGCCCGACGAGGAGGAGCCGCTCACCCAGGGCTGGGACATCAAGGAACGGCTGGACCACGAGGTGGACGCGGTGCTGGACTCCGGCGACTGCGGCACCGAACCGACCACGGTCGTCGACTTCTCCAGCGGCGAAGCGGAGGTCGTGCGGTACGGCGCGGGGGACCCCGAGCGGTTCGAGTGAACCGGCGTCCGGCGGGCTGGCATGCTGATCGGCATGCGGGTGCTCGTCGTCGAAGATGAACGTCGTGTGGCGGAGGCGCTGCGCACGGGGCTGGAAGCCGAGGGCTGGGCGGTGGACGTCACCGGCGACGGTCTCGATGCGCTGCGGCTCGCCGCCGACACCGAGTACGCGGCGATCCTGCTGGACATCATGCTGCCCGGCCTCAACGGCTACCGGGTGTGCGAGCGGCTGCGCGCGGCGGAGGACTGGACGCCGATCATCATGCTCACCGCGAAGGACGGGGAGTACGACGAGGCGGACGCGCTGGACTCGGGCGCCGACGACTACGTGACGAAGCCGTTCTCGTACGTGGTGCTGCTGGCCCGGCTGCGCAACGCGATCCGGCGCCGCGCCACGGCCCGGCCGCCGCTGCTGCGCGTCGGGGACCTGGTGCTGGACCCGGCGCGGCGCAGCTGCGCTCGCGGCGACCAGGACATCTCGTTGACCAGCAAGGAATTCGCGGTGCTGGAGCTGCTGGCGCGCGGCGGCGGGCAGGTGGTGTCCAAGCGGCGGTTGCTGGAGAGCGGCTGGGACTTCGCCGCCGATCCGGACGTGAACCTGGTCGAGGTGCACATCAGCGCGCTGCGCCGCAAGATCGACAACCCGTTCGGGCGGCGCAGCATCCGGACCGTGCGCGGCCACGGCTACCGGCTCGTGCCGGACGGCGGCGCCGAGGGCTGACCGGGCACCTCCGACGCACGGCGGGGGGGGGGGGGGGGGGGGGGGGGGGGGGGGGGGGGGGGGCCGCGGCGCCCCCCCCCCGCGCCCGGGCCGCCCCCCCGCCCCCGCCGCCCCCCCCCCCGCCCCCCGCCCCCCCCGCCGGCCCCCCCCGCCCCCCCGGCCCCCCGCCCCCCCCCCCCCCCCCCCCCCCCCCCCCCCCCCCCCCCCCCCCCGGCCCGGGACCGTCCTCCCGGGAACCGCTCCCGGCCGCGACGGCCGGCCCTGATCAGCCGATCGGGGCGACGCCCGGCGCGGGCACCGGGATGCCCGGCGCGTCCGAGGGGACACCGGGGCGGCCCGGCTCGGTCGGCAGCGGCGGGATCGTGTCGCCCGGCGCGGGCACGGTCTCGGAGGGCGGGCCGTCCGGGATGCACGGGACGGTGTCATCGGCCTGCGCGGCCGCGACTCCCTCCACCGGCGGGACACCCGGCTCACCCGACGGGATGCACTCGATCGGCGCGGGCACGCCCTCGGAAGGCGGGCCGCCCGGGATGCACGGCACGGTGTCGTCCGCCCCGCGGTCCTGGCTCGGTGCCACGCCCGGCGCACCGGACGGAACGCCCTCGACTGGGGGCACGCCCGGCTCGCCTGCGGGGATGCATTCGATGGGCTCGCCCTGCACCGGGGCGGGGACCGGTGTCGCGGAGGCCGCGAAGGCCGTGCCCGCGCCGCCGAGTCCGAGCACCAGGGCACCGGCCGCGAGGGCGGCGGCCCGAACGATTCGCGTCTGTCGCATCTGTGGAGAACTCCTCTGGTCCGGTTCGCCGCGGGGTGTTCCCGCGACGAGGACCACGGTGCCCGGGCCCGCTGAAGCGGAGCTGAAGCAACCTGAAGATCGCTTCAGCTGCGGGTGTCATGCTGAGCCGCATGCGGGGCCTCATCGACCAGGACCACCGCGGCGCGCGCACGCCGCGCACCGGACGCGGACCGCGGCAGCGGCCCGCCGCGAACGGGTCGCGCACCCGGGCCGGGGGCACCCGTGCGTGACCCGCTGCGGCTGCGGCGCCTGTCGATCCGCGCCCGCACCACCCTCACCGCCACCGGCATCGTCGCGCTGGCCACGGTCGCCATCGGGTTGTCGCTCATCGGCTACCTGCACGGCAGGCTCACCGAGGAGCTCGACGCCGCGCTGAACGAGCAGCTGAGCACCGCGCGGGAGGCCGTGCTGGCCGGGGTGGAGCTCCCGGTGCGCACCGACGACGTCACCGTGCGGGCGATACCGGCGGGCGCCGAATCGGCCCTCCCGATCCCGGAACCCGGCCAGGCGCCCGCCCCCGGGCCGCCGATGAGCCCGCTCGACCCGGCCGACCCGGAACCCGGCGAACCGGTGAGCCCGCAGGACGACCCGCGGCCCCGGCCCGTGGAACCGCTGGACCCACCCGCGACAGGAGTCCGGTCGGACCTGCCCGGCGACATCTCGCACTCCGGCGAGGAACCGATCGCGCCGCTGCGCACCGCGCAGGCCACTGTGGACACACCCGCCGGTGCCCAGACGCTGATCGCCAGCGCCTCCACCCGATCCGTGCAGCGCGCCACCGAGGCGGCCACGACCGGGCTGCTGTTCGGGATGCCGGTGCTGCTGGCCGTCGTCGCCGCGCTGACCTGGTTCAGCACCCGCCGAGCGCTGCGCCCGGTGGAGGCGATCCGGCACGAGTTCACCCGGCTGTCCGCGCACGACCTGCGCGGGCGCATGCCGGTTCCGGCGAGCGGCGACGAGATCGCGCGGCTGGCGCTCACCCTCAACGACACCCTGGACCGGTTGGACGACTCGGTGCGCAGGCAGCGGCAGTTCGTCGCCGACGCCTCCCACGAACTGCGCAGCCCGCTGGCCGCCCTGCGCACCCCGCTGGAAGTGGCACAAGCCCACCCGCAACGGGCCGACTGGCCCAGCATCGCCGAAGGCACCCTCGACGACCTGGACCGCCTGGAGCGGCTCACCTCCGACCTGCTGGCACTGGCCCGCATCGACGGCATGCCGCACACCCCCGGCGAAGCACTGGACCTCGGCTCGCTCACCGCCGACACCCTGGAACGCAGGCCCCCGACCCACCTGCACCGGCACGCCGAGATCGAACCGGGCGTCGTCGTCGACGGGCACCGCACCCACCTGTCGCGGCTGATCACCAACCTGCTCGACAACGCCGAAACCCATGCCGAGCAGCGGCTGTCGCTGAGCCTGCGCGTCGAGGACGGGCGGGCGCGGCTCGACGTCCTCGACGACGGCCCCGGAGTGCCCGCCGAATCCCGCGAGCACGTCTTCGAACGCTTCGCCCGCCTCGACACCGCCCGCGCCCGCGAACGCGGCGGCGCGGGCCTCGGCCTGGCCCTCGCCCGCGAGATCGCCCACCTGCACGACGGCACCCTCGCCATCACCGACTCCGACCGAGGAGCCCGCTTCACCGCGACCTTCCCGCTGGCGCAGCCCTGACGTCAGCCCGAGCCGGTGGACTTCGCGGCGTCGGCCTCCGCCTCGTAGTGCCGCGCGAACAGCGCCGAACCGTCCGCGAAATCGATGCGGAGGAACGCGGCCCGGGGGATGTTCCGCCCCATCGGCGCGAACCGCACGCCCCGCACCTGCGAGACCGGCACCTCGAAGTACGAATGCGGGTGTTTCGCGTCCTTCAGCGCGGCGATACCCTCCGCCGCCTGCTGCACTTGAGCGGCGGCGGAGCGGACCTTGCCGAACCAGCCACTCGAGGCGCTGGGCTGCTCCGGTCGACGAGACCCGACCTTGCTCTGCTCCACGATCACCGCGAGCCGTTCCGAACTCAGCACCAGGAACGCCTCCCCCGCCACCTCGGTCAGGTGATCACCGAAGCGGATCGCGTCCTGGCCGGGGGGGGGGGCGGCCCCCCCCCCCCCCCGGGGGGGGGGGGGGGGCCCCCCCCCCGCCCCCGAAGGGGCCCGCGGGTGTTACGGTGGGGCGCGCCGGGCCCCCGG
>NZ_JAIUKB010000181.1:0-16629 GCF_020176785.1 Saccharopolyspora sp. 6V
GGGCTTCGGGTACAACCTAAAAAACTCACAAATTTCGTTTGGGGGGGGGGGGGGGGGGGGGGGGGGGCCCCGGGGGGGGGGGGGGGCCGGGGGGGTGGCTTAGGGTCTGGGGTCATGCCTCAGGGAAAGCCGAACGTCGTTCCGCAGGACGGTCTCACTACGCGGCAGCGTCGCAACCGTCCGCTGCTGCTCGTGCACACCGGGGAGATGAAGGGCAAGTCCACCAGCGCCTTCGGGCTCGCGCTGCGCGGCTGGAACCAGGGCTGGTCCATCGGGGTGTTCCAGTTCGTGAAGTCGGCGAAGTGGAAGGTCGGCGAGGAGAGCGCGTTCCGCGCCCTGGGCAAGCTGCACGACGAGACCGGTGAAGGCGGCCCCGTCGAATGGCACAAGATGGGCGAAGGCTGGTCCTGGGCCCGCAAGCAGGGCAGCGAAGAGGACCACGCCGCCGCCGCGCTCGAAGGCTGGCGGGAGATCGCCCGCCGCCTCGGCGAGGAACGGCACGGCATGTACGTCCTCGACGAGTTCACCTACCCGCTGCACTGGGGCTGGATCGACGTCGGCGAAGTCGTCCGGACGCTGCGCGACCGGCCCGGCCACCAGCACGTCGTGATCACCGGCCGCAACGCCCCCCAGGAGCTCGTCGACGCCGCCGACCTGGTCCTGGAGACCACGAAGGTCAAGCACCCGATGGACGCCGGGCAGAAGGGCCAGAAGGGCATCGAGTGGTGAGCCCGCGCGTCGTCATCGCCGCGCCCGGCTCGGGGCAGGGCAAGACGACGGTGGCGACCGGTCTGCTCGGCGCGCTGCGCCGCCGGTCGCTGCGGGTCGCGCCGTTCAAGGTCGGCCCCGACTACATCGACCCCGGCTACCACCACGTCGCCTCCGGGCTGCCCGGCCGGAACCTGGACCCGGTGCTGGTGGGGGAGGAGCGGATCGCGCCGCTGTTCCGGCACGGCAGCGCCGGTGCCGACCTGGCCGTCGCCGAAGGCGTGATGGGCCTGTTCGACGGCAAGATCGACGGGCCGGGTCCGGGCGACGAACCGGCCTTCGGCTCCACCGCGCACGTCGCGGGCCTGCTGCGCGCCCCGGTGGTGCTCGTCGTCGACGCGCAGGGGCAGTCGCAGAGCATCGCCGCGCTGCTGCACGGGTTCCGCAGCTTCCAGCCCGGGGTGCGGCTGGCCGGCGTGATCCTCAACCGGGTCGGTTCGCCGCGCCACGAGCAGGTGTTGCGGGACGCGGCGGACTCGGTGGGACTGCCGGTGCTCGGCGCGCTCGGCCGCACCGGCGGGCTCAGCGTCCCGTCCCGGCACCTCGGGCTGGTCACCGCCACCGAGCACGGCGGCGCCGCCACCGACGCCGTCGAAGCCATGTCGGACGCGGTCGAGTCCGGGGTGGACCTGGACGCGGTGATCGCGCTCGCCCGCAGCGCCCCCGCCCTGGACGGGCCCGCGTGGGACGCCGCCGCCGAAGTGGTGCCCGTCCCGGACCGCCCGGTGATCGCCGTGGCGGGCGGGCCCGCGTTCACCTTCGCGTACACCGAGCACGTCGAACTGCTCACCGCCGCCGGAGCCGAGGTCGCGGTGCTCGACCCGCTGCGCGACGAGGAGCTGCCCGCGGGCACCCGCGGGCTCGTGCTGCCCGGCGGGTTCCCCGAGCAGCACGCCGCGGCGCTGTCCGCGAACTCCGCGCTGCGCGCGGAGATCACCCGGTTCGCGGCCACCGGCGCCCCGATCCACGCCGAGTGCGGCGGGCTGCTGTACCTCGCCGAGGAGCTCGACGGGCATCCGCTGTGCGGGGTGATCCCGGCGCGCGCGGAGATGTCACCGCGGCTCACCCTCGGTTACCGGGACGCCGTCGCCGCCACCGACTCCGCGCTGAGCAGCGCCGGAACCCGGTTCACCGGCCACGAATTCCACCGCACCCGGCTCGAACCGGGCAGCGGCGGGCAGCCCGCCTGGTACTGGCGGGACGGCGCGGCCGTCGCGGAAGGATTCGTGCGCGGGGGGCTGCACGCCTCCTACCTGCACACCCATCCGGCCGGTGCGCCGGAGGCGGTGTCGCGGTTCGTGACCCGCTGTTCCCGGACGGTGACGGGCGGTGCGGGTACGGCCGTGTAGCCCGCCGCGATCAACAGGTACGGTCGTCACCTGTGCGGCCACGGTGGGCGACGGGGTTCCGGTGCCAGCGGACCGGTCGATCCCCCGCCCGACCTGGCCATCGAGCCGGTGCCCCCTCCCTCGGTGTGGTCCGATGTGGACGGTTCGGCGCGGCGAGCCGTACCGGTGACGCGGAAGAGGAGAGCGAACAGTGAGTGGCCGGATCTCGTTCATCGGTGCCGGACCCGGCGCCGCGGACCTCATCACGGTCCGCGCCGCGCGACGCATCGCCGAAGCCGACGTCGTGGTGTGGTCCGCCAGCGTGCTCGCCCCCGAATGCGTGCGGGAGCACGCGAGCCCCGACGCGGAGCTGCTCGACTCCTCCCAGCTCACCCACGAGCAGGCGGTCGAGGTGTACCGCCGCGCCGAGCGGGACGAGCTGCGGGTCGTGCGGCTGCACGCCGGTGACCCGGCGCTGTGGGGTTCCGTGCAGGAGCAGCACGACGCCTGCGCCAAGATGGAGCTGGACGTGGAGATCGTGCCCGGCGTCAACGGCTTCTCCGCCGCCGCCGCGGCCGTCGGCCGCGAGCTGACCACCGCGGACACCGCGCGATCCGTGCTGGTCACCCGCCTCGGCGCCGGGAACCCGGACGCCGAGCAGGTGCGCGAACTGGCGCGGCACCAGGCGACGATGGCGGTGACGCTGCCCGCCTCCCGCGCGGCCCAGCTGGTGGAGGAGCTGCGCGCCGGTGGCTGCGCCGACGAGGTGCCCGTGCTCGTCGCCTACAAGGTGAGCTGGCCGGACGAGGTGCTGCTGAGCACCACCGTCGGCGAGCTGGAGCAGGCGGTGAAGCAGCGCAAGCTGTGGAGCACCGCGCTGTTCCTCGTCGGCAAGGCGCTCGGCGCGAGCGGCCGGTCCCGCGGCTACGGCGAGTCCGGCTACCGCCGGACCGAGACCTCCGGGCGCCGCCGCGGCTACCGGTCGGCGCGGCGGCACGACGCGGCCGAGCGCTCCGGCTCCGACCAGGAGGACGTCCCCGGCTCGCGTGCGGCGTTCCACGTGGGCACCGGCCCCGCCGTCGAGCGCCCGCAGCCCGAACCGGCGGCCGAGCCGGCGGCGCCCGCGCCCGACCCGGTGCCCGGGCGCGGTTCCGACGGTGCGACCGCGGTGCCGAACATCGCCTGGTGGGCGGTGCGGGAGTGGCAGGAGGCCGCTCGCGGTGCCGCCCGGGGGCAGGCGCGGCAGCGGCGCACCGAGGACCCGGCGCAGCCGGAGCTGTTCGGGGGCGGGCCGGAAGCCGAGACCGCACCGGCGGCCGCCGCGGCGCCCGAGACCACCGCGGCATCCCCGGAACCCGAGGGCACCGAGGCGCCGGTGCGCGTGGCGGAGACCGCCGCACCGGACCCGGCCACCGCGGACTCCGAAGTGGGCGAACCGGCGCGGCCCGCGCTCGCGGTCGTCCGCGACTCCGGTACCGGGACCGGAGCGGCCGGTTCGTCCGGCAAGGGGGACGAGAGCACCGGATCGGACGGCGGCGCCGAGCCGGCAGCCGCGACCGGCGAGCAGACCGGGACCGAGGGCACCGCGCGCACCTCGGCGGCGGAGACCACCGGCACCCCCCGCGCCACCGCGAAGACCCGCACCCGGGCGAAGTCGCAGACCAAGGCCCAAACGAAGGCGCAGACGAAGGCGCAGACCAAGACCGCGGGCACCCGGACCCGCACCGGGGGCGCGAAGTCGACCAAGAACAAGGGTGACGCGTCGAGCTGAGCGCGAGCGCATCCCCAGACGTGGCAAGGTGAACCGGGCTCGTGATCCGCGAGCCCGGCCGGTGCAGCGGCGTGGCAGGACGAGGTGGAAGACGTGACGGTCACGGTGATCGGGATCGACGGGGCGGAGCTGCCCGCGGGCGCCGCCGAGGTGCTGGGTTCGGCGCGGCTCGTGGTGGGCTCGCGCAGACACCTCGACGCGCACGCCCCGCAACAGGCCCGGTCGCTGGACCTCGCGCAGTGGAGCCAGGCGCTGGGCGCGCTGACCTCGCTGGCGGGCGAGGAGACCGGGGTCGTGCTTGTCGACGGCGATCCTGGTTTCTTCGGCGTGCTGCGGGAGTTGCGGGAGCGCGGGGTGCGTTGCGCCGTCACCCCGGCCGCGCCGAACGTGGCCCGGCTGATGGCCCGCCTCGGCAGGCCGTGGGACTCGGTGCCGGTGGCGGCGGCGAGCGAGGACGACCTGCCCCGCGTGCTGAACCTGTGCCGGGCGCGACCGGCGGTGCTGGTGCTCAGCGGCCCGGGGGCCGGCCCGGCGCGGCTGGCTTCCGGGCTGACCGGCTGGCGGCGCACGCTCGTCGTCGGCGAAGACCTCGGCGGCGAGGGCGAGAAGATCACCACCGCCACCCCGGAGGAGGCCGCGCAGCGCAGCTGGCGCCCGGACGCGGTGGTGCTGTGCGCGGCGGAACCGAAGGAGGTCGGCGCCCGGGGCTGGCTCGCCGGCGGTGAGGTCCTGCCGCCCGCGAACGGCTGGGCGCTGTCCGAGGACGAGTTCTCGCACCGCGACGGCGAAGTGACGCCCGCCGAGGTGCGGGCGGTGGCGCTGGCGGATCTCGCGGCCCGCCCCGGCGCGCTGATCTGGGACGTCGGCGCCGGCTCCGGTTCGGTCGCCGTCGAGTGCGCCCGGCTCGGCGCCGCCACGATCGCCGTCGAGTCCGACGAGACCCAGGTGGTGCGGCTGATCACCAACGCCGCCGGGCACGGCGTGGACGTGCGGGTCGTGGAGCGGGCCGCGCCGGACTCGTTGCGGGACCTGCCGAAACCGGACGGCGTGTTCGTCGGCGGTGGCGGTCCGGACGTGGTCGCGGCCTGCGCGCACGCGGGCGCGGCGCGGATCGTGGTGGAGCTGACCGAGCTGGAGCGAGTCGGGCCGACCCGGGAGGCGTTGCGCACCGCGGGCTACCAGGTCCGCGGGGTGCAGCTGGCCGCCAGCAGGCTGGTGGAGCTCGCCGACGGCGGCTCCAAGCTGGAACCCACGGCACCGGTGGTGCTGGTGTCCGGGCACCGCAAGGCCGACTCGTGATCGGTCTGTTCCCGCGCACCCCGCAGGAGCAGCGCACCGCGAACGAGCTGGCCGCCCGGTGGGGGCCGGACGCGGTGCTGGTCGACGGCGGGCCGGGCCCGGCGCTGCGCCGGATGTGGTCCTCGCTGGACGGGGTGGTGCTGTTCCTGCCGGTGGGCGCGGCGGTGCGGCTGATCGCGCCGCTGCTGCGCGCCGAACGCACCGATCCGGAGGTGGTGTGCGTGGACGAGCACTTCGCCGTCACCGTCTCCGGTGGGGCGCAGGCGATCGCGCCGCGGATCGCGGAGGTGCTGGGGCGGATCCCGGTGCTCACCGCGGGCGCGGCGGCCACCGAGCTGGACGAGCTCGTGGACCGGCTCGGGGCCACCGCGGACGGTGATCTCGCCGGGTGCGCTCGGGCGATCGACGACGAGGAACCGGTGCTGCTGGTGAACCCGCACGGGTTCCCGCTCCCCGCGCTGCCGGAGAACGTGTCGCCGGACCGGGAGGATCCGGTCTGGACGGTGGTGGTCGACGACCGGCGGCCCGGGGAAGATCTCGGCGACCGCGTGGTGCGGTTGATCCCGCCGACGCTGGTGGTGGGCGTCGGTGCCGTGCGGGGCGTGTCGCGGACCGCGGTGACCGGGCTGATGTCCCGGCTCGACCGGGAGCACGGGCTGGACCCGCGCGCGATCCGGGCGTTCGCCACCGCGGAGGCGAAGGCGGAGGAGCGCGGCATCCTGGACGCGGTGCAGGACCTGGGTTTCTGGCACTCGGCGGACGCCGAGGAGCTACCGCTGCGCTCCTACCCGGCGGCCGAGCTCGCAGAGGAGGACGTGCCGAACCCGAGCGAACGGGTGCGGGCCGAGGTGGGCACCGCGTCCGTCGCGGAGGCCGCCGCGCTGCGCGCCGCCCGCGAGCTCGCCGGGGAGGACGCCGAGGTGCGGCTGGTCGTGCCGAAGCTGGGCGCCGACGGCGTCACCGTCGCCGCCGCCCGGATCCGCCCGCGCGGCCGGATCACCACGATCGGTCTCGGCCCGGGGCTGGCGGACCTGCGCACCCCGCGCGCGGACGCGGAACTGCGCCACGCCGCCGCTGTCGTCGGCGGGGCGCCGGAGCTGGAGCTGATCCGCGACCTGCTGCACCCGGGCGCCGTGACCCGCCGCGTCGGGTCCGCCGAGGAAGGTGCGCTCGCCGCCGCCGAACTGGCGGCCGGGGGCCGCACCGTGGCCCTCGTCGGCACGGACGACGCGGCACCGCTGCGCGCCGCCGTCCAGGACGAACCGGCCTGCCGGGCCGTGCACACCGAATGGATCCCCGGCGTGCGCGGCTGACGGCCGGATCGTCGCCCCGGGAGCACCGGGGACCGCGACCTCACGCCATGAGGTGCACGCGCCGGTGCTGGCGGGTGCCGATGTCCTCCGCGGCGGTGTCGAGCAGCTTGTGGCCGAGTTCGAACAGCGCCCTGGCGAGCGCGATCTCATCTCCGATCTGCGGGACGTCCGGGTCGTCCGGGTGCCGCCGCGCGGCGCCGTGCCCGTGCAGCGCCCTGCCGTCGCCGGTGACCATCCCGACGTCCGCGGTGGTCTTCATGCCGGCTTCGACGACCTGCATGTCCAGTGTGAGCGTCCGGTTCGCGTGCATGGCCGCCTCCCTGGTTCGCCTGTCCCCAGGATGCGCCGCCGAGGACCGCGCGGCAAAGCGGTCCGGGAGGCGGTTGCGCTGGTGAGAGAGGTCACCGCAGGTTTGACCTCCGTTCCGGGGCGGGTGACGATACTGCGGTCGGTCGAGGCGCCCCCCGGATCGTTCGGCGGCGGCCCCGGCGGCTCCCCGTGGCAGGATGGTCCGGCGCCGCGCTCGGCAGGCGCCCCGCCCCGGCGGATCGGACCCGGCGACGGGTCGAGGTGACGCAGCGGCGTCCCGCGCTCAGGCCACGGCAACGGCGCCGCGGTGAACATCGACACGAACGACGGACGGCATGACCACGCACTCATCTGCGCAGCACACCTCGGGCGAACACCACTACTTCGCGGGACTCGACCTCACCGGCAGGCGGGTGGTGGTGGTCGGTGCGGGCGGCGTCGCGCAGCGGCGCGTGCCCCGGCTGATCGGCGCGGGCGCGCGCGTGGAGGTCATCTCGCCGGAGGCGACGCCCGCGGTCGAGGCGATGGCCCAGACCGGGGAGATCACCTGGCACCGCAGGCCGTACGCGGACGGCGATCTGGACGGCGCCTGGTACGCGGTGGCGTGCGCGACGGGCCACGAGGTCAACGCCGCCGTCTCCGCCGAAGCCGAGCGCCGCCGGGTGTTCTGCGTGCGCGCCGACGACGCCGCGCAGGGCACCGCGGTGACCCCGGCCGTCGCCGAGCACGGCGGGCTGCTGCTCGGCGTGCTCGCCGGGGGAGCGCACCGGCGTTCCGCCGCGGTGCGGGACGCGCTGGTCACCGCGCTGCGCTCCGGGGTCGTGGACGAGCACGCGGAGCGGCCCGCACCGGGCGTCGCGCTCGTCGGCGGCGGCCCCGGCGCCCCGGACCTGATCACGGTGCGCGGCAGGCAGCTGCTCGGCCGGGCCGACGTGGTGATCACCGACCGGCTGGCCCCGCGCGAGCTGCTGGAGGAGCTCGGCCCGCACGTGGAGGTCGTGGACGCCTCCAAGATCCCGTACGGCCGCGCCGCCAACCAGGACGTGATCAACGAACTGCTGGTGGAGCACGCGCGCGCCGGGAAGTTCGTGGTGCGCCTCAAGGGCGGCGACCCGTACCTGTTCGGCCGCGGCTACGAGGAACTGCTGGCCTGCGTGGCCGCCGGGGTGCCGGTCACCTCGGTCCCCGGCATCACCAGCGCGTTCTCCGTGCCCGCCGCGGCCGACGTGCCGGTCACGCACCGCGGGGTGGCGCACGAGGTCGTGGTGGTGTCCGGGCACGTCGGCCCGCACGACGAGACCTCGCTGGTGGACTGGCCCGCGCTGGCGCGGCTGCGCGGCACGCTGGTGCTGATGATGGCGGTCAAGCGCATCGGCGAGTTCGCCGCGGTGCTGATCGAGCACGGCCGCGACCCGAAGTCGCCGGTCGCGATCGTGCAGGAGGGGACCATGCGCACCCAGCGGGCGGTGCGCACCACGCTCGCCGAGGCCGCCGACGCGGTCCGCGCCCACGACGTCGCCCCGCCCGCGGTGATCATCGTCGGCCCGGTCGCCGACCTCACCCCGCCCGAACGCCGCTGACGGCCGGAGCGATGGCGGCCGTCGGAGCGCCTCTGACCGCCCGAACGCCGTCGGCCGCCGGAACGCCGTCGGAGCTCGGGCACAGCTGACAGCCGGCGCGCCGTCGCCGCGAGGGAACCACCGACCGCATGAGAACGGCCCACCCACCCGATCCTGCCGGGCTGGTGGGCCGTTCGTGGCGTCGTCCGCGCGGGTCAGCTCTCGTCGGGGGCGCCGCCGAAACGGGCCCGGTAGTCCGCCAGGTCGTCCTCGGTGACCTTCGCGAACAGCACCGGCGGGATGGTGAAGTCGGTGCCCGCCGGGACGAGCTCGAAGGACCGCGCCTCCTCGACCGACACCCAGCTGCGCTGCGGGTCGTCGGAGGCGAACGCCGCGCGCATCGCCTTCGCCGCGCCCGGGACCAGCGGTTCGGACACCACCGCGTACAGGTAGATCAGGTTCATCGCGGTGCGCAGCGTCAGCGCGGCCGCGTCCTGGTCGGTGCGGATCTGGATCCAGGGCGCCTTCTCCTCCAGGTAGGAGTTGCCCGCGCTCCACATGGACCGCAGCGCCTGGGCGGCCTTGCGGAACTGCTTGGCCTCCAGGTGGGTCTGGTAGTCGGCGAGCAGCCCGCCGATCTCCGCGGCGAGCCGCCGCTCCGGTTCCCCGGCGGCGTCCCCGGCGGGCACCTGGTCGCCGAACCGCTTGCGGGAGAACGACAACACCCGGTTCACGAAGTTGCCGAGGGTGTCGGCGAGGTCCTTGTTCACCACCGAGGCGAACAGCTCCCAGGAGAACGAGGAGTCGTCGGACTCCGGCGCGCTCGCGATGAGGAAGTAGCGCCAGTAGTCGGCGGGCAGCAGCTCCAGTGCCTGGTCGGTGAAGATGCCGCGCTGGTCGCTGGTGGAGAACTTCCCGCCGTAGTACGTCAGCCAGTTGAACGACTGGACGAAGTCGACCATCTTCCACGGCTCGCGGGTGCCCAGCTCGGTCGCCGGGAACATCACGGTGTGGAACGGGACGTTGTCCTTGGCCATGAACTCGGTGTAGGTGACGTCCTCGGCCTCGTACCACCAGGACTTCCAGTCCCGCTCGCCCGGCGCCAGGTCGGACCACTCCTTGGTGGCGCCGATGTAGCCGATCGGCGCGTCGAACCAGACGTAGAAGACCTTGCCCTCGGCGGCCAGCTCCGGCCAGGTGTCGGCGGGCACCGGGACGCCCCAGTCGAGGTCGCGGGTGATGGAGCGGTCCCGCAGCCCCTCGGTGATCCACTTCCGGGCGATGGAGGAGGACAGGTTCGGCCACTCGCCGCTCGCCTCGTCCAGCCAGCCCTCCACCTCGTCGGTCAGCTTCGACTGGGTGAGGAACAGGTGCTTGGTCTCGCGGACCTCCAGTTCGGTGCTGCCGCTGATCGCCGACCGCGGTTCCACGAGGTCGGTCGGGTCGAGCACCCGGGTGCAGTTCTCGCACTGGTCGCCGCGGGCCTTCTCGTAGCCGCAGTGCGGGCAGGTGCCGATGATGTAGCGGTCCGGCAGGAACCGGCCGTCGGCGGGCGAGTAGACCTGCCGGATCGACTGCTGCTCGATGAAGCCGTGCTCGTGCAGCTTCCGCGCGAAGTGCTGGGTGATCTCGCGGTTCTGCTCCGAGGAGGTGCGTCCGAAGTGGTCGAAGGAGAGCTCGAAACCGCGGTAGATCTCGGCCTGCGCCCGGTGCTGCTGCTCGCAGAACTCCGCGACCGGCAGCCCGGCGTCGGCGGCGGCCAGCTCGGCCGGGGTGCCGTGCTCGTCGGTGGCGCAGATGTAGAGCACCTCGTGCCCGCGCTGGCGCAAGTACCGGGAGTAGACGTCGGCGGGGAGCATGGAGCCGACCATGTTGCCCAGGTGCTTGATGCCGTTGATGTACGGGAGCGCACTGGTTACCAGGTGGCGGGTCATTCGAGAATGCTCCAATAGCGTTGTTTCGGTGCAGACCCCGCTGAATCCGGCCGACGCCGGCGCGCGCATGGGTGCTGACGAACACCGTTGACCAGGGAGATGCTACCGGCACGGGATCGTCGGCACGGCTCGCCCTCGCCCGGCCGGACGCGGTCCGCGAGGGGGTCGTCCGGCCGGGCGGGTGCTGGTCACCGCACGGGGGAGGACGGTGCGCCGGGCTGCTCGATCTCCCAGGTCGCCGAGGTCGGTGACGAACCGGTCGCGGCCGTTGCCGGTGCGGGACGTGCGCGAGGTGCTGGCCGGTGCGCCTCCCGTTCGCCGTCCCCGGGGCGGGATCAGGTGGGGACGGCCTCCAGCGCGGTGACGGCCTCGTCCCACGGCCGCGGGTCGGCGACCAGGGTCCGGAGCGTGCGGGTGGGTTTCGGGGGCACACCGATGGTGAGCGCCCCGCAGGCCGTGCTGCCACGGCGGTAGAGGGCCGCGACCTTCGGCGCCGCCGGATCGGCGCCGTCGAGCACGCGCAGCCGCACCTCGTCCGGTTCGGCCAGGTCGCCGAACGCCTGCACCTTGAACCGGTACTGGTCGGACCAGAAATACGGCACCGGGGCGAACGGGCTCCGCTCCCCGAAGCGCTCCGGGTCCAGTTCGGCCAGCAGGTTCCGCGCGGCCGCCATGCCCTGCTCGGTGGCGTTCATCCGGTGCTCCACCCGGACCGGGCGGCCCAGCACCGGGTGCGGCCAGCGCGCCACGTCCCCGGCCGCGTAGACACCGGGGGCCGCCGCGCAGAACTCGTCGCAGCCGACGCCGTCGGCGAGGTCCAGCCCGCTGTCGGCAAGCCAGTCCACGGCCGGTGTGGAGCCGATCGCGACCAGCACCGCGTCCCCGGTGATCTCCTCGCCACCGGCCAGCCGCACGCCGCGGGTGCGGCCCTCGTCGTGGACGAGCCCGGCGACGGATTCGCCGAGCCGCAGCTCGACGCCGTGCGCCCGGTGCGCGGCGGCCAGCAGCGCGCCCGCTTCGGCGCCGATGGCGCGTTCCATCGGCACCGGTTCCGGCGCGACCAGCACCACCTCGTGCCCGAGTTCGCGGGCGACCGCGGCGACCTCGACGCCGAGCACCCCGGCGCCGACGACGACCAGCCGCCGCCCGGGGAACGCCAGCGGTGCGCGCAGCGCCAGCGCGTCGTCGAGGGTGCGCAGCACGTGCGCCCCCGGCGACTGCTCCGGCAGCGCGCGGGCCGCGACACCGGTCGCGATGATCACCCCGTCGCAGTCCAGCGCGTCCGCGCCGAGCAGCACCCGGCGATCGGCCACGTCCAGCCCGGTCGCCCGGGTACCCAGCCGCAGGTCCAGGTCGAGCCCGTCGAGCGCGTCGGCGGCGCGCAGCCCGGTGCGGTCCGGTTCCCACGCGCCGGACAGCACCTGCTTGGACAGCGGCGGCCGGTCGTAGGGCAGGTGCGGTTCCGCGCCGACCAGTGCGATCTCCCCGTCCCAGCCGCTGCGGCGCAGTTGCTCCGCCGCGGTGAGCCCGGCGGCGGAGGCGCCGATCACCGCGATGCGCCCGGCGCTCATCCGCGGGCCCGGATCGCCGCTGCCGGGCACCCGGCCGCGGCCGCCCGGACCGTCTCGTGCACCTCGGGCGGGGGCGCGCTGTCCAGCAGCACCACGACGCCGTTCTCGTCGATCGTGATCTCCATGCTTCTTCCTTACCCCTCGACGGGTTCCGGCGTCACCACGGGATGCGAAGCGGCTTGGACCACCTCTGGATGTCAGGTGAGCGGCCCGTTCGCCCCGTGGCGCTGGTCGAGCGGGCCGCTCACCTGGGGAGGTGCACGTCGTCGTGCTGTCCGGCCGAGAGGAACAGCGCGAGCTCCCGGCCCTCGTCGGCGACGGCGGACCGTTCGGCGGCGGTGAGGCGGCGCAGCGGATCGACCCGCAGCGCGTCCGCCTCCGCCCGCCAGGTTCCCGCGACCCTGCCGTCGACCAGCACCACCCGCTCGCCCGCCACGGACAGGCCGCGGTGCTCGTCGGCCACGATCCGGCTCCGGTCGTGATAGCCGAGGACCGCGTTGTCGAACGCGGGCAGGAACCGCACCGGTGCGGGCACGTCCGGGTCGGGGCGCGGTGCGTCCGGCAGGTCGAGCAGCTCGCGGCCCCGCTCGTCGCGGAACGACACCAGTTCCGGGCGAAGCTCGGCCACCGCGCCCGGCAGCCCGGCGAGCCCCGACCAGGCGCGCACGTCGGCGGTCGCCGCCGGGCCGAACGCGGCCAGGTAGCGGCGCACCAGCTCCCGCCCCACCGGATCGGAACCCGGCGGCGACGGCGGGTCGACCTCGCGACCCAGCCAGTCCGCGAGCGGCACCACCCGCACCCCGCCACCGCTGCGCCACAACCCGCGCGGCGGGAGCTGCACCGCTGGGACCAGCGCCGCCACCAGCACTTCGCCCAGCGCCCGCCGGGACGGGCCCGGCCAGCGGTCGGTGAGCGCCCCGGCCAGTTCGGCCATCGTCCGCGGTTCGCCGTCGGCGAGCGCCGCCCGGCCCGCGGCGGCCAGCTCGTCCAGGTCGATCCCGTCGAAGTCGCGGCGGTAGGCCGCGAGGCCGCGCTGCCGCAGCATCGCGTCGTGCCGGGACCGCCAGCCGAGCGCGTCCTCGGCGGTGAGCAGGTGCACGGTGCGGCGCATCAGGTGCGTGCGCACCAGCCTCCGCCGCACCAGCAGGTCGGAGAGCTCTCCGGGGTCGAATCCGCGCAGCCGGGCGAACAGTCCCGCGAACGGGGCCTGCGGTTCCTGCGCCTGCATCCCGCACAGGTGCGCCACGGCCGCCGCCACCGGCAGGTCGGCGCGGTCCAGCAGCAGTTGCCGGGCGAGCGTCGCGCGGTTGAGCGCGCGGGTTCCGAGGACGGTCATCTCGTGTCCTGTTCGCGGGAGGGATCAGAAGCCGCGGCGGCCGTCGATGGTCTCCCGCAGGATGTCGGCGTGCCCGGCGTGCTGGGTCGTCTCGGCGATCACGTGGATCAGCACCCGGCGCGCGCTGCGCACCTCGCCCGGCGGGTTCCACGGCACCTCCGGCAGCGGGTGCGCGACGTTCAGGTCGGGCAGCGCGGACACGACCTCCGCGGTGCGCGCGGCGACCTCCTGGTAGCGGGCGAGGACGTCGGCGAGGGTGTCGCCGGGCCGCATCCGGAACTCCTCCTGGAACTCGATCATGCGCTGCGGCAGCGTCGTCGCCGTCCCCGCCATCAGGTCCTCCCAGGTGACGCCGTCGGGCAGTTCGACGGCCATCGCGGAGGTGCCTTCGAGGATGAAGCGCACCCAGTTGCGCTCCACGGACGTCACGTGCTTGATCAGACCGCCCAGGCACAGCTCGCTGACCGTCGGCCGCAGCCCGAGCTGCTCGTCGTCCAGCCCGTCGGTGGTGGTGATCAGCGCCGTGCGGGCGGCGTCGAGCTCGGCGAGCAGGTCGGCGCGCTCGGCGTCGAGGGTGGTGGTCACGGTGGTCCTTCCGGTGGTGCTTCGTCGTCGTGGGCCCCACCTTGACACCGGTAGCGGCCAGGACGCGTCCGCTTCTCCGGGCACTATGGGGTCGTGCCGAAGACCTCCGCGCGGTTGCTGTCGTTGCTGTCCCTGCTGCAGGCCCGCCGGGACTGGCCGGGCGCGCTGCTCGCCGAACGCCTCGACGTCAGCCCGCGCACGGTGCGCCGCGACGTGGACCGGTTGCGGGAGCTCGGTTATCCGATCGCGGCGATCAAGGGGCCGGACGGCGGTTACCGGCTGGGCGCGGGCAGCGAGTTGCCGCCGCTGCTGTTCGACGACGACCAGGCCGTGGCGCTCACCCTCGCGCTCCAGCTCGCCGGCACCTCGGGGGCGGGGCTGGAGGAGGCGGCGCAGCGCGCGCTGCACACGATCCGCCAGGTGCTGCCCGCCCGGCTGCGGCACCGCGTGGACACGGTCCGGGTGACCGCGGTTCCGCAGCCGGAGGCGCGGGTGCGGGTGGAGCGCGGCGTGCTGGTGGCGCTCAGCGCCGCGGTGCACGCCCGCGAGGAGCTGCGCTTCGACTACCTGCACCCGAGGCGGGAGGGACCGCCGCGGCGGGTGCAGCCGCACCACCTGATCACCTGGGGCGGGCGTTGGTACCTGGTGGCGTGGGACCTGGACCGGGCGGACTGGCGCACCTTCCGCGCCGACCGGATCGCGCCGCGCACGCCGACGGGGCCGCGCTTCGCGCCGCGCGAGGTGCCCGGGGGCGACGTGGCGCGGTTCATCACCGAGAAGTTCCGGGGCGCGCAGGGCTGGCCGTGCCGCGGGGAGGTGGTGCTGCACCGACCGGCGGAGGAGGTCGCCGAGTTCCTGTCGGACGACCTGGTGGAACCGCTCGACGAGGGCCGCTGCCGGTTGCTGGCCGGTTCCTGGTCGTGGTCCGGGCTGGCGGTGGCGATCGCGCGGTTCGGGGTGGACTTCGAGGTGGTCGGGCCGCCGGAGCTGCGCGCCGCGGTCGCCGACCTGGGGCGCCGCTGCGCGGCGGCGATCGACCAGCCACCGGCCGCACCGCCACCGGCGGCGGACGTCCCGTCGAGGAGAGCGCCGAAGTCGTGAACGGGATGGCCACCACCGGGCCGCGGCCCCACCGGCACCTTCCAGGAGCCGGACGGCGAGCTCGGCTGGTGACCCCGCGAGCCGGGGCCACCACCGAGGCCGTCCGTGGTGTCAGCGGTCGTAGCGCCCGGTCTTCACCGCGGTGAGGAACTCGGACCACCGCGGAAGATCGGTGACCAAGTACCCGGCCGCGCGATTCTTGGTGTCGCGGATGGCGGCCCGGCCGTCCGCGCGCCCGATCTCGACGCAGTTGGTCTGGTTGCCGCTGTAGCTCGATTTCCGCCAGCGGAAGGCCTTGCTCATTTCTCTTTCTCCATCTGATCGGTGATCTCAGCGACGAGAGCCGCAGAGGCTTCGCGGCTCATCGCCATCCCGCGAAGTCTCTCGGCTGCGTTCTGGTAGTCCTGCACGTCCTTGGCATCGGTGATGGTCGTACTGGAGCGGTAGTGCTCGAGATGCACCACCGGCTTGTCCCGACTGAATTCGATCAGCACGAACGGGCCTTCGAGCGCGGGAGAATATCCGCCACCGAGCGGCAGGACCTGGGCCTCGACGTTGTCCCGCTGAACCCACTCCGAGAGATGTCGGAGTTGTTCGACCATCACGGCGGGTTCGCACGGCGGATAGCGGAGGGCGTGTTCACCGATGATCGCGTTCAAGGCGACCGGTGTGCGGCGGCTGAGCACATCTCGGCGTCCCAGTCGATAGGTCACGCGCTTGTCCGCTTCGCCGCGGGTGGCGCCCGCTCCGCGCATGATCGAACGTGCGTAGTTGCCGGTCTGCAGCAGTCCTGGGATGAGCAGTGGTTCGACATCGGTGATGCGCTGAGCGGTGCGCTCGTACTCGGTCAGCACGGTCAGCTGTTTGCCGACTCCTGGCGCTACCCAGTTCGGATCTCCGGCATCCCGGGCGAGTTGCAACAGGCGTTCGCGCTCGTCGCCGGTGACGCCGAGGATTCCCAGCACGGCGCCGACATCGGCCTCGCGCGGCGTCAGTTTGCCGTTCTCCCAACGGGAAACATGGGTGTGGCTTCGCCCGAGCCGAGTCCCCAGTTCGCTGGTGGACAAACCTGCTGCTTTGCGCGCTGCGCGCAGCTCCGCTCCGAGCTGTCGCGCTCGAGGTGTGTCGGCTGTGCTGGGCATGCACAAATCCTAGCCAGAGCCCTGTCCTGTCCCCGCTTCACCCGAAGGAGATCTTGCCGCGTTGTGCATGCACAGGTTTATAGTTCTTGCACAGGCGGGAGTGGGATGGCGACAACGAATGGAGCGATCGATGGCACGGGTGTTCATGGCCTCGGAGCAGGAATCGGTGTGGCACGTGGTGGAGCTGCGCACCGGTGGCGCACGGCCGATCGCCCGCTGCGGCCACGTGATCCGCGGCCGGGTGCACCGCCGCCTCGGGCGCCCGGAGCGGCCGCGCGGGATGTGCGACCCGTGCGCTTCGGACGTGAACGGCCGAGAACCGCGCCCCACGCCGGAAGCCGCCTGAGATTTCCAGCAGGCCCTCGGTGCCGACCGCCCGAGGGCCGGACCGGCCCGCGTCCCCGACCCCCGACCGGGCGTGGGCCGGTTCCCGGCCGGGTCGCCCTGCGCCCCTCCCCGAGCGCGGCGGCCCGGCCGGACCCCGGTGGCGGGCGGAACACCGCCGCGGGGGCCCCCGCCCCCCCGGGGGGGGGGGGGGGGGGGGGGGGGGGGGGGGGGGGGGGGGGGGGTGGGGGGGGCGGGGGCGGGGGGGGGGGGGGGGTGGGGCCGCGAA
>NZ_JAIUKB010000182.1:0-14425 GCF_020176785.1 Saccharopolyspora sp. 6V
CGGCGGGGCGGTCCGGCGGCACCGGGGGGGGGGGGGGGGGGGGGGGGAGAACCGCTCTTCCGCCCGGTGCGGCGGTGATCACCGGACTCGGGCACCGATGTGGAGCACGCTACTTTTGCGGCCCGCTCCGAACTAGATCCCTGATCGGGTGATGATGTTGGTGGCGCAGTCCGGGCACACTCCTAACGCCACGACAGGAGAAGGGCAGCGGGTGAGCACGAGTCCGACGGCGCTGAAGCGCTGGATCGCCGGGGAGCTGGCACGGCTCCGGGAGCGCAAGGGGGCCTCCAGGGCCGAAGCGGCCAAGGCGATCCGCGGCAGCATCCAGAACATCGGCCACTTCGAAGTCGGCCGCCGCATGCCGAAACCCCTGGAACTCGAAACCCTGCTCCGGTTCTACGGGGTGCCGGACCGGATCGACTTCTTCCTCTCGCTGCGGGACCGCAGCCGCAAGAGCACCGACTGGTGGGTCCGGTTCGATTCGGAGGAAGCGCTGCCCGACTACCTCAAGCTCTTCCTCGGCATCGAGATCATGGCCGAGAAGATCGAGAGCTGGGACACGCACGTGGTGCCCGGACTGTTCCAGACCCGGGCGTACGCGGACGCGATCATGCAGGGCGGTGCGCCGAAGCTGCGCAAGAAGGATCGGGAACGCCGCGTCGAGCTCCGGATGGCCCGGCAGCAGGAAGTGCTCGGTAACGGGAGAACGCCCGTGGTGCACGCCGTCCTCAGCGAGGCGTGCCTCCACCACCTCAACGGCGGTCGCGCGGTGCACACCGAGCAGCTGGCCGCCCTGTTGGAGTGGCACGACGAGCCGAACGTGGAGATCCGGGTGCTGCCCTTCGCGGCCGGTCTGCTCACCGGCGTGGACGGTGCGTTCATGCTGCTGAGCTATCCGCCGGAGTTCGACCACGAGCTCGGAACCGCGTACGTGGAGAACCGCATCGAGGTGCTCTACTACGAAGAACCCGGTGCTGTGGCGCCGTTCCGAACGGCCTTCGACCAGTTGAAGGTCAAAGCGCTGAAGCCGTCCGATTCCCGAGAACTGATCGCACGAGTGCTGGAGGAACACGCATGACCGACCGCATCGCCGACTGGCGGAAGTCCACCCGCAGCCACGCTGCGAACGGGTGCGTCGAAGTCGGTTCGGGCGCGGATCGGGTCGGTGTCCGGGATTCCAAGCTCGGCGCGGGAAGCCCGGTCCTGCTGTTCACGACCGCCGAGTGGGCCTCGTTCACCGCCCGCACCCGCCGCGGCGCCTTCGACCGCTGACGTTCCGCCGCCGGAGCTCGCGGGCGGTCAGGTGGCGAAGCCGCCGTCCGCGTTGAGGGTGGCTCCGGTGACGAACGCGGCGTCCGGGCTCGCCAGGTGGGCGACGATGCTCGCGATCTCCTCCGGGGTGCCGTACCGGCCCAGCGGGGTGGCGGACCGCAGGCCCTCCGCGCGCGGTCCGGCGGCCGGGTTCATCGCGGTGTCGACGGCGCCGGGCTGCACGTCGTTCACGGTGATCCCGCGCGGGGCCAGGTCGCGGGCCGCGCCGCGGGTGAGCCCGGCCAGGGCGGTCTTGCTCGTGACGTAGGCGAGCTTGCCCGGGAACGGCAGGTGGTCGGCCAGCGAGGTCCCGACGTTGATGATCCGCCCGCCCGCGGGCAGGTGCTTCGACGCCTCCTGGATGGCGACGAACGGCCCGCGCACGTTCACCGCGAGCGCGCGGTCGAAGTCGGCCAGCGACAGCTCGTCCAGGTGCCCGGTCCGGACCGTTCCGGCGTTGTTGACCAGGACGTCCAGCCCGCCGAACTCCGCGACGGTGGCGGTGACGGCGGCCCGGACCTGTTCGGGGTCACCGGCGTCGGAGCGCAGCACCAGCGCGCGCCCGCCGGAGACCGTGATCTCGGCGGCCACCTGCTCCGCGGCCGCCGCCGAGTCGGAGTGGGTGAGCGCGACGGCCGCGCCGTCGGCGGCGAGGCGGCGGGCGATGGCGGCACCGATGCCGCGGGAGGCACCTGTCACCAGTGCGGATCGTCCGGCGAGCGGTTGCGGCATGCGGAGCTCTTTCCCGAGCCGTGCCTCGATTGCAGCAGGCGCGGGCCGCACGCGGTACCGCCGCGCGAGCTCCCCGATCGGCGCGCGGAGGTTCCGCGCCGACCGATAGGTCCACTGTGGATGGAAGGTCAGCGCGGGGCGAGCGACAGGACCGGGAACACGCGCTCCGTCTTCGCCTGGTATCCGGCGAAGTAGGGGAACAGGGCCGTCAGCTGCGCGAACTTGACGTCCCGCAGCACGCCGGTGATCTCCCGGGCGCGGACGTCCAGCACGTCGGGGCCCACCTCGATGCGGGCGTCCGGGTTCGCGCGCAGGTTGAAGTACCAGTCGGGGTGCACGTCGGCCCCCGCTTTCGAGGCGAACACCAGGTACCGGCCGTCCTCCTCCAGGTAGGCCAACGGGGTGACGTGCGCGCGGCCGGTGCGGGCGCCGGTGCTGGTCAGCAGCAGCAGTGCGGCCCCGGCGAAGGCTCCGCCCACCACGCCCGCGTTGGCGCGGAACTCCGCGATCACGGGTGCGTTGTACCGGGCCGCGACGGTCGCGGTGATCTCGTTCCCCTCCACTGGGCGGGTTCCTCTCCGTGCGCGGTGGGTGTCCGCGTCCGCCGCCGCGGACATCATGATCACGATAGGGAACTCGGGCGCCCGGAGGAAACTCGGGAACCCCCGGCCGGCGCGCGGTCGAGGGGGCGGGGTGCGGGTGGCGTTGCGGCCTTCCCGCTATGCGGACGCCCGGCGGTCCCGCCCCGTCGTGGAGCGGGACCGCCGGTCGGCCGGGATCAGGGCAGGGTGAACGTCGGGTCGGCCGGCGGCAGGGGTGCGGTGAACATCGCGAGGTAGGTGTCCAGGTACGGCGCCCGCGCGCCGGGCTGCGCCACGTCGTCGGCCGGATCGTCCAGCGCGAGGTCGAGCCGGGCGCCGCGCACCTGCACGGTCTCCCGCGAGGGCGCGTCGATCCAGTCGCGGAACGGGGTCTGGACGCCGCCGGGTTCGACCGTGCCGATCTCCACGGCCAGCGAGTGCCCGGCGGGCAGCGTCCAGTCGGTCGACTTGAGGTCGAACTCGGTGGTGCCGGAGCGCAGCACCGCGACCTGCTCGTCGAACATGACCGCCGTGCCGTCCGGCGCGACGTCGTGCAGCTGCACCATCACGTTCCCGCGGCCCTCGGCCTCCAGCGAGATGCGCGGCGTCCCGGTGATCCGGGTGTCCCGCGCGACCGGCTCGGAGCGTTCGACGATGCCGCCGGTGGGCCCGTCGTCGCCGCCGTCGTCCACGTAGGACCCGCCGGAGAGCTCGACCCGCGCGGAGCGGTCGGGCATCGGCCAGCTGTCCTGCCCGCGCCAGGCCCCGCTGCCGTCCTGCACGGCGAACGCCGGGTACCGGACCGGCGGGGCGATGCCCTTGAGGTGCTCGTCGTAGAAGGACATGGCCTCCTCGAACCAGCCTTCCCGGCCCATCGCCAGCCGCCCGTCCGCGGTCCGCTCGTCGCCGCGGACGTGGTCCCACGGCCCGATCCACCCGCGCTCCGGACCCTCGTGGTCGTCCAGGAACTCCTGCATCGCCTCCGGTTCGGTGTTCCACTCCAGCAGGCCCTGGGTGAGGAACAGCGGGGTGTCGGTGCCCTTCGCGAGCTCCGGCAGGTCCCGTGCCCGCCAGTGCTCGGAATCCGGGTTGCCGTTCAGGTAGCCGGCCTGGTTGTCGATGAGGCACTCCGGGTGCGCCTGCTCGTACTCGGAGTTCGCCCGGTAGTGCGGGTCGTCGTCGGGCAGCTGCGGCAGCGCCGCCAGCCCGTTGTAGGTGCCGGCCACGTTGACCGCCGTCGTCCGCGGCACCCCGTTGGAGTGGGTGTTGCGGTACGGGTCCCAGATCGGTTCCTGCGCGATGACGGCCTTCAGCGCGTCCGGGTCGAGGCCGACGCCGATCAAACCGGTGATCGCGTCGTAGGACTTGCCGTACATGCCGACGGATCCGGTGGACCACGGCATGTTCGCCGCCCAGTCGATGGCCGCCCGGACGTCCGCCTGCTCGCCGGGGCCCGCGTAGTCGAGGCAGCCGGTCGAGCCGCCGAACCCGCGTGTGTCGACCCGCACGAACGCGTAGCCGCGCTCGAACAGGTCGGTGCCCTCGATGAACTCGTCGAAGCGGTTCGAGGGTCCGGTGTGCTCGAAACCCTCGTCGGTGAGCTGGCCGGAGTGCCCGAAGTACGGCCCGGCGGAGAGGATCACCGGCACCTGCTCGCCCGGCGCGAGCCCTTCCGGCAGCAGCACGTCGGCGTGCAGCTCGGTGCCGGAGTCGTCCGCGGACGGGAAGTAGTGCTGCGTCCAGGCCGCGCCTTCGGGGACGCGGTCGTTCTGCTCGTGGGTCACGGGTTCGTCGGCGGTGGCGACCTCGGCGGTGCCCGCCGCGGAAGCGGCGGCGCCGGTCAGGGCGAGTGCTGCGGCGAGCGCGGAGGCGGCGCCGGCGGCCGCGCGGTACCTCGTCACGGGTTCCTCCAGAGTGGGTGCGGTGCGGTGATCTCTGCTGCGATCAGCAGACACCCGGCCGCAGCGGCATGCTCAACACCGCACTCCCGTGAACCAGGACACACCCGGGCGCCCGCCGGGGAACAGCCGTCCGGCCCCGATCGCGCCGCGGCGGTGGACGTCCCTCCGCCCCCCGATCGCGCGGAGGGCGCCCACCTCCGCGGCTCAGCCCTCGACGGGGCTCAGCGCCACGACCGGGATGACCCGGCCGGTCCCGCGCTGGTGCTCGGCCATGACCGGGAACGCCGCGACCGCCTCGGCGAACCGCTCCGCCCGCTCGGCGCCGGTGAGCTCCGCGGCCCGGACCCGCAGCCGCTCGGTGCCGACCTCGATCTCGGCATCCGGGTTCGCCTTCAGGTTGTGGTACCAGGCGGGGTGGGTGTCCGCCCCGGCCTTGGAGGCGAACACGAGGTAGCCGCCCGCGTGCTCCAGGTACACCATCGGATTGGTGCGGGTCGCGCCGCTGCGCGCACCCGTGCTGTGCAGCAGCAGGATCGGCATGCCTGCGAAATCGCCGCCGACCTTCCCGCCGTTCGCGCGGAACTCCTCGATGACGGGGGAGTTGAACCGCTCGGCCCACTCGGCCGTGACCGCGTTTCCGTCCATCGTGGACACTCCTCTCGGATCAGGCCGCCAGCGCGGGGTAATCGGTGTAGCCCTGTTCGCCGCCGCCGTAGAAGGTCGCCACGTCCGGGGTGTTGAACGGTCCGCCCGCGGCCAGCCGCGCGGGCAGGTCCGGGTTCGCGAGGAACAGCGAGCCGAAGGTCAGCGCGTCCGCCGTCCCGTCCGCCACCAGCGCCAGGTCTTCCGGGCCGGTCGGGCGGCCCGGGGTGTGCGGGTTGAGCAGGAACGCGCCGTCGTACCGGTCCCGCAGCCGCAGTGTCAGCTCCCGGTCCTCGCTCTCCAGCACGTGCAGGTAGGCGAGGCCGATCGGGTTGATCGCGTCCACCAGCGCCGAGTAGGTCTCGTCCACCGAGTGCTCGGCGGTGTCGTTCGTGCCGGTCCCCGGGGACAGCCGCAGCCCGACGCGGCGGCCGCCGATCTCCGCCGCCGCGGCCCGGGCGACCTCGACGACGAGCCGGATCCGGCCCTCGACCGAGCCGCCCCAGCCGTCGGTGCGCAGGTTCGTGGCCTCGGCCAGGAACTGGTGCAGCAGGTAGCCGTTGGCGCCGTGCAGCTCCACGCCGTCGAACCCGGCCTCGACCGCGTTGCGGGCGGCGGTGGCGAACTCGGCGACGACCTCGGCGATGCCGTCCTCGGTGAGCTCCTCCGGCGTCACCATGTCCTGCATGCCGGTGGCGGTGAAGATCTGCCCGGCGGCGCGGACCGCGGACGGTGCGACCGGGAGCCTGCCCGGGGGCAGCACGTCGGGGTGGCTGATGCGGCCGGCGTGCATCAGCTGGGCGAAGATCGCACCGCCCTCGGCGTGCACCGCGTCGGTGACCTCCCGCCACGCGGCGACCTGCGCCTCGCTGTGCAGGCCGGCGGTGTTCGGGTAGCCCTGGCCGAGTTCGGAGGGATGCACGCCCTCGGTGATGATCAGCCCGGCGGTGGCGCGCTGCCGGTAGTAGGTGGTGGTGGTCTCGTCGGGCAGGGTCCCCGCGGCGCGGCTGCGCGTCATGGGGGCCATCGCGATGCGGTTGCGCAGGCGGGTTCCGGCCAGGTCCAGCGGGTCGAATGCGGTGCTCATGCGGATCACTCCCGGGTTGCGGACGAAGTTACCTGTCCGAACAGGTAAATGCGCCGGAAGCTTCCTGCGTGGGAGAATGTGCAGTGCTCGTCACAATCACCCGTGCACGAGTGCGTCGGCGAGTTAAGGTGAGCAGTTCGATTGACTGACCGATCAGGTGACCGGAAGAAGGGGGAACCGGTGGACTCGCACCGCGCGGAACCCGCAGCAGCGCCGCCGTGCTCCGACGCGGGGCCGCTCAGCTACGCGATCTTCCGGCTCGCCCGGGCGCACCGGATGCTCGCCGGTCAGCTGCTGCGCCGCTGCGGGCTGCACCCCGGGCAGGAACAGCTGCTGATGCACCTGTGGGACACCGGCGCGCAGCGGCAGACCGACCTGATCACCGTGCTCGGTTCCGACTCCGCGACCATGACCCGCACCGTGCAGCGGCTGGAGCGCGCTGGTTTCGTGCGCCGCACCCGCAGCGAGCAGGACCGCCGCGCGGTGCTCGTCGAACCCACCGCCGCCGGGCTCGCGCTGCGCGACCGGGTGGAGCGGATGTGGGAGGAACTGGAACGCGCCACCTGCGGTGAACTCACCGGCGCCGAGCAGCACGCGGCCCTCGACGTCCTGGAACGGCTCGAACGCAACGTCGCCGACGTCGCCTGCCCCCTCGCCGCCGAAGACCAAGCCATCGGCACCTGAGCGGCCGCCCCTGCTGCCCAGTGCTGGGGTGGAGGAACCTCGTTGACCGTCTTCGAACCTGCCTGGCGGGTCTCCGCCGTTTCCTGTCAGCGGCGAAGCCGATGAGCCGCCGACCACCCGATCAACGGGACCACCCGCGGGTTCTCAGCGCCCTCCTCGCGAGGACAGCGTTTTCTCCTGTGGCGGAGCCACCGGTGAAAACGATCCCGCAGCGAGGAGGGCGCTGAGGTTCCGCCAGCCGACCACCACCGTCACCGAGGCAGCTCCAACGAAATAGGAGTGCTCTCCTGGACCGAGCGGGAGACGGTGCAGTACCGCTCGATGGCGCGTTCCACCGCGTCGAGCAGCTTCGCCCGGTCGGCGCCGGCGACGGAGCTCAGGTCCACGTCGAAGCGGACCCGCACCTCGGAGAACTTGTTCGGGTCGGCGTCGGTCTTGTCCCGGTCGGCGTGCACCGCGATGTCGGCGTCCGCACCCGCGCGGCGCACCAGCAGGTTCTCGCTGGTGACGGCGGAGCACCCGGCGATGGCGGCGAGCAGCAGCTCACCGGGGGTGAACGCGTCGGGGGCGCCGTCGCGGCCGATGGTGACCTGCCCGCCGCGGCCGTTGGTGGCGGTGAAGGTGTGCTCGCCGGTGCGGTGCACCTCTACCGGTGTGCCTGGCATCTCGTCCTCCGCTGCTGGTCGATGGATCTTCCCGCACAACCGGGGACGGTCCCGGGATGTTCCCTCAGCCGGTACCGGTGTCCTGCCCGCGGGAGCGGGTGAGGAGGTCTTCGCGGGCGCGGGCGACCCGCGAGCGGACCGTGCCGAGCTCGCAGCCGCTGACCTCGGCGGCCTCCAGGTAGGTCAGCCCGAGGACCTGGGTGAGCACGAGCGCTTCCCGCCGGTCCGGGTCGAGCCCGTCGAGCAGCACGCCGACTTCGACGAGTTCTTCGAAGCCGCGTCCGGTGCGGCCACCGCTCTCGGCCGCCTGCGCCCAATCGGAGGTGACGGTGCGCGGCCGGGCGCGTTCGGAGCGGATCTGGTCGACGACGACGCGGCGCGCGATGGCCAGCAGCCAGGTGCGCGCGGAGGACGAGCCGCGGAAGGTGCGCACGGCCCGCATCGCCCGCAGGTAGGTCTCTTGCGCGAGGTCGTCGGCCGCGGGCACGCCCGCGAGGTGCGCGAGGAACCGCCAGACGTCGCGCTGGGTGGCCCGGACGAGTTCTTCGAGGGCGCGGCGGTCACCTTTCCCGGCGGCCAGCGCGAGCTCGGTCACACGGGTGTCTTCGGCCTCCGAGTGCGTCACGGTGGTCGAGACTAGTCGAAGCCCCGCCGGGAACTCCTCCCCCTGCTCGGCCGACAATCTGACCGTGAACTGCGAACGATGCCGGACCTCGGTGTCGGCCTTGCTGGACGGGGAGCTCCCGGAGGCTCCGGAATCCGAGGTCGACGCCCACCTGGAGACGTGCGCGGCCTGCCGGGCCTTCCAGGCCGAGGCGGGGGCGCTGACCCGGAACCTGCGGGTGCGGGCGGTGGCGCCCACCCCGGACTTGGCGGGGGCGGTGCTGGCGGCGGCGGAACGTCCGCGCCGCACGCGCGGGGTGCTGCGCGGGGCGTTGGCGCTGACCGCGGTGGCGCAGATCCTGCTCGCGCTCGGTCAGCTGTCGGGGCTGATCGGCATGCACGGGCACGCGGCGCACGGCGGGCCGGGCATGGCGGCGCACCTGTTCAACGAGAGCACCGCCTGGAACCTGGCGCTGGGCGTGGGGTTGCTGTGGGCGGCGTGGCACGATCGCACGGCGGCGGGGGTGCTGCCGGTGCTGAGCGCGTTCGTGGCGGCGCTGGCCGGTTTCTCGGTGCACGACCTGGTGATCGGGGCGGCGACGGTGGAGCGGGTGGCCTCGCACGCGCTGCTGCTGGTCGGCCTGGGCCTGCTGTTCGCGGTGCACCGCACCGGCGGCGGTGGCCCGGCGGACGCGGACCGCACCGCAGCCGACGGCCCGCACGCGGCGGACGACACCTCCAGCACTCCCCGAGCCCCGCAAGGCCCACCGCACCTCCGCCCGACCGCCCACCGCGAAGCGGCCTGAGGGCCGCAGAATCAGTTGATCAGTTGATCCTGTCAGCGGCGAAGCCGCTGAGCTGCCGACCACCCGAGCAACGGAAACACCAGCGGGTTCTCAGCGGTTCCCTCGCGAGGACAGCTTTTTCGCATGTGGCGGAGCCACCTGTGAAAAAGATCCCGCAGCGAGGGAACCGCTGAGGTTCCCCACCCACTCCCCGAGCAGCAGGAGTACGTCAGGACACCCGCAGCAACGCGCAGAACATCGCGTCGGTGCCGTGTTTGTGGGGCCACAGCTGGACGGTCGGCCCGTCCCCGAGGTCGGGCACGCCGGGGAACGCCTCGCGCGCGTCGAGGAGTTCCGCCCCGCTGCGCCGGACCACGTCGGAGATGACGCCCTCGGTCTCGGACAGGTGCGGGGAGCACACGACGTAGGCCACGACGGCGCCGGAGCGGGCGAGGCCGACGGCGGACAGCAGCAGCGAGCGCTGCAGCTTGGCGAGTTCGGCGACGTCGGACGGCTGCCGCCGCCAGCGCGCTTCGGGTCGGCGGCGCAGCGCGCCGAGCCCGGTGCAGGGCGCGTCGACGAGCACCCGGTCGTAGCCGGGTTCGAGCCCGGGTTCGCGGCCGTCGGTGACGTGCACGGTGACGGCGAGGTCGCGGGTGACCTTGCGGATGAGTTCGGCGCGGTGCTCGGACTGCTCGACGGCGTCGAGGGTGCCGCCGTCGAGGGTGATGAGGGCGCCGAGCAGCCCGGCCTTGCCGCCGGGTCCGGCGCACAGGTCGAGCCAGCGGGTGTCGCCGCCGGTGACCTCGGGCCGGGTGACGGCGAGCGCGGTGAGCTGGCTGCCTTCGTCCTGCACGGCGGCGAAGCCCTCGCGGACGGGTTCGAGGTCGCCGGGGTCGCCGGCGCCCGCTTCGAGGTGCACGCCGTAGGGCGAGTAGGGCGCTTCGTCGCCGCCGGTGATGGCGGCGAGCTCTTCGGCGCTGATCTCGCCGGGCCGGGCGACGAGGTGCACGGCGGGCCGGGCGTCGTCGGCGGCGAGCGCGGCGGCGAGTTCGTCGCCGGTGTCGCCGAGCGCGTCGGCGAAGGCCTGCGCGATCCAGCGCGGGTGCGCGTGGCGCAGCGCGAGGTGGCCGACGGGGTCGGTGGCGCGGTCGGGGGCGAGCCGTTCGATCCACTGCTGTTCGTCGCGTTCGCCCGCGCGGCGCATCACGGCGTTGGCGAATCCGGCGAGCTTCGAACCGACCTCACCGCGCACGATGTCCACTGTGGAGGACACGGCGGCGTGGGCCGGAATCCTGGTGCGCAGCAACTGGTACACGCCGAGCCGCAGCGCGTCCAGCGTGATCGGGTCCACTTCGGACACCTCGCGGCCGCTGCAGTCGGCGATCACCGCGTCGAGCAGTCCCCTGGCCCGGCAGGCGCCGTAGGCGAGCTCGGTGGCCAGGCCCGCGTCCCGCCCGCTGATCTTGCGCTGCCGCAGCAGGCCGGGCAGCGTCAGGTTCGCGTAGGCGTCGCGTTCGCGCACGGCGCGCAGCGTGTCCAGCGCGGCCATCCGCGCCGGGTCCTGCGCCGGCGGCCGAGCCGGGTTCTTGCCGCGCTGCGGCGGGCGGCTGCCGCGCGGCCGGGACGGACGGCGGGGGCGGTCGTCGTTCACTGCAGGCGTTCTCCTTGCTCGATGCGGGTTCCGCGCGCCCAGTCGGTGGCCGCCATCCGCTTCTTGCCCTGGGCTTGCACTTCGCCGAGCTGCACCGCTTCGGTGGCGGTGCCGACGAGCACCCGGCGGCGCTGCACGTCGATCTCGCCGGGTGCGAGCCCGGTCTCCTCGGTGCGGGTGACGGGCCCGAGCTTGAACCGCTCGTCGCGGAACCAGGCCCACGCCCCCGGGTCGGGGGTCACGGAGCGGATCAGGCGGTCCACGGCGAGCGCGGGCGCGGCGAAGTCGGCCTTGGCGTCCTCCGGGGTGACCTTCGGCGCGTAGCTGACGCCTTCGGCGGGCTGCGGCCTGGCCCGCAGGGTGCCGTCCTCGATGCCGTCGAGGGTGGCGACCAGCAGGTCGGCGCCGGAGATCGACAGCCGGTCCAGCAGCGCGCCCGCCGTGTCGGTGTCGCGCACCGCTTCGGTGACCACGCCGTACACCGGCCCGGCGTCCAGCTCGGGGACCAGGTGGAAGGTGGCGGCACCGGTGATCTCGTCGCCGTGCCGGATCGCGGACTGCACGGGCGCCGCGCCGCGCCACGCGGGCAGCAGCGAGAAGTGCAGGTTCACCCAGCCGTGCCGCGGGATGTCGAGGGCCTGCTGCCGCAGCAGCGCCCCGTAGGCGACGACCGGGCAGCAGTCCGGTTCGAGTTCGGCCAGCCGTGCCAGGAAGTCCGGGTCGGTGGCGCGGGCGGGGGTGAGCACTTCGACGCCGTGCTCGTCGGCGAGCGCGCCCACCGGGGAGCGCAGCACCTTGCGGCCGCGGCCCGCGCGGGCGTCCGGCCGGGTGATCACGGCGGCGACCTCGTGCCGCTCGGAGTCCAGGAGCGCGCGCAGCGCGGGCACGGCGGGCTCGGGCGTCCCGGCGAAGACGATCCGCATGCTCAGCGCTTCCCGAACAGCGGGTGCGGGCTCTCCTTGACGACCGGCACCTGCCCGTCGAACCAGTCGGCCTGCCGGATCTCGCGCAGCGCGCGCTTGCGGGTCTCGGCGTCGAGCCGGTCCACGAACAGGACCCCGTCCAGGTGGTCGGTCTCGTGCTGGATGCAGCGGGCCAGCAGGTCCGTGCCCTCGATCTCCACCGGGTCGCCGTGCATGTTCCAGCCGCGGGCGACGACGCGCTTGTGCCGCAGGCAGTCCCAGCGCATGCCGGGGATGGACAGGCAGCCTTCGGGGCCGTCCTGCATCTCCTCGCCGACGACCTCCCAGCCCGGGTTGATCAGGTGGCCCTCGAAGCCGTCGCAGCGGTAGGTGAACACGCGCAGCCCGACGCCGAGCTGCGGCGCGGCCAGCCCGGCCCCGCCCTGCTCGTGCATGGTGTCCCACAGGTCGCGCACGAGGCCGTGCAGTTCCTTGTCGAAGTCCACGACCTCGTCGGCGCGGGTCCGCAGGACGGGGTCGCCGAAGAGTCGGACGGGCTGGACGGTCACGCGGGCTCCCGGTTCGGGCTCGGCGGGGGGACCCGGCGAGTCTAGTCGTCGCCCTCGCGCCGCCCGACCGGGCGCTCGTCCTCGCCCGCCCCGCCTCCGTGGCCGTCCCGCGCGGCGGCCTCCTCGCCGCGGGATCGATTCCTCCTGCGGCGACCGCCGCACCGGCGACGTCCGCGCCCGGAGCCCACCGGCGGCCCGCGCGCCGCGGCGTCGGCGGTGCTCCCGCTCGACCTGGCCGGGTCAGGGGGCGGGCAGCACCACCTCGGCCGCTCCCCCGCCGCGGCGCGCCGGTTCGGCGGCGGCGAGCCAGCGCCCGTCGGGCAGCCGTTCCACACCGGTCGCGGCCCCGATCTCCGCGGACGGGTCGAGCTCGTGCCCGAGGGCGCGCAACTTCTCCGCTTCGGGCAGCGCCAGGAAGGCCGCTTCGGCCTCGGTGCTCGGCGCGTTGCGCTGCGAGGCGCGCGGCCGGGCGATCGCCTCCACCAGCGGCAGGCCGCGGTCGATGCGCCCGGTCAGCACCTGCAGCACCGTGGTGATGATGGTGGCGCCGCCGGGGCTGCCCACCGCCAGCACCGGTTCCCCGTCGCGCAGCACCACGGTGGGGCTGATGGAGCTGCGCGGCCGCTTGCCGGGTTCCGGCAGGTTCGGGTCGGGTTCGCCGGGCACGGCCGGGGTGGACGAGAAGTCGGTGAGCTCGTTGTTGAGCAGGAACCCGCGCCCGGGCACGGTGATGCCGCTGCCGCCGGTCTGCTCGATGGTCAGCGTGTAGGACACCACGTCCCCGCGGGCGTCGGCGACGGTGAGGTGCGTGGTGTTCGGGCCCTCGTAGGGGGTGCCGCCGCGTTCGGGCGGTCGGGGCGCGCAGGGCGCGGGGTCGCCCGGGTCGGCGGCGGCGACCGGGGCGGGCAGGACCGCGTCCGGGGTGATCAGGCAGGCGCGGGAGTCGGCGAACTCCTGGCCGGTGAGCTCCGCGGTGGGCACGTCGCCGAACGCGGGATCGGCGACCCAGCGGTTCCGGTCGGCGAAGCCGAGCTTGCTCGCCTCCAGGAAGCGGTGCAGGTACTGCGCCTCGTCCAGCGCGCCCAGGTCGGTGCCTTCGAGGATGTTCAGCGCCTCGCCGACGGTGGTGCCGCCGGAGGCCGACGGCGGCATCCCGTACACGTCGAGCCCCCGGTAGGTCACGTGCGTCGGGTCGCGCTCCTCGATCCGGTAATCGCGCAGGTCGTCGGCGGTCATGCCGCCGGGCCGCACGGTGCGCCCGGCCGCCGGGTCGACCGGCGGGTTCCGCACGGCTTCGACCACGTCGGCGCCGATCTCACCGCGGTACAGCGGGTCGAGGCCCTCGGCGGCGAGGGTGCGGTAGGTCGCGGCGAGGTCCGGGTTGCGGAACGTGCTGCCGGTGGCGGGCGGCGCACCGCCGGGCAGGAACAGGTCCCGAGTCGCGGGGAACGCGCTGAAGCGCTCCTGGTTGGCGGCGGTCTGCTCCCGGAAGGTGTCGTCGACGACGAAGCCGTCCCGGGCGAGGCGTTCGGCGGGGCGCAGCACCTCGCCCAGGTCCTCGTTCCCCCACCGCCGCAGCGCCTGCTCCCAGGTGGCGGGGGTGCCGGGCACGCCGACGCCGAGTCCGCTGGTGATGGCCTCCGCGGCGGGGATCGGCTCGCCGTCCTCCAGGAACATCTCGGGGTGCGCGGAGGCGGGCGCGGTCTCGCGGCCGTCGAGGGTGGAGACCTCGCCGGTGCCCGCGTCGTAGTGCACGAAGTAGCCGCCGCCCCCGATGCCCGCCGAGTAGGGCTCGGTGACGCCGAGCGCCGCGGCGACCGCGACGGCGGCGTCGGCCGCGGTGCCGCCCGCCCGGAGGACCTCGATGCCGGCGCGGGTGGCGTCCGGATCGACGCTGGAGACGGCGCCGCCGTAGCCGATCGCCTCCGGCGCCTTGGGCGGCGGGACGGGGGCGGCGTGCGCCATCGGAGTGATCAGCGCGCAGGAGGTGACCGCCGCGAGGGTGATCCGAACGGGTCGTGCTCGCACCATCGTGTGCCTCCGATCTCCGAGTGCCCGTCACTGTGCCGAGCGACGGCCACCTCGACAACACGAACGGGGCATCGTTGGCGGACCGAGATCAACACCGGCGCGATCGGAGTCAACGGACCGTTCGACCAACCAGATGGGACGAACAGTCCGTTCACCCCACACCGACACGAGTCAACGGACCGTTCGACCAACGAGATCGGACGAACAGTCCGTTCACCCCACACCGACACGAGTCAACGGACCGTTCGACCAACGAGATCGGACGAACAGTCCGTTCA
>NZ_JAIUKB010000183.1:0-2043 GCF_020176785.1 Saccharopolyspora sp. 6V
ACCCCACACCGACACGAGTCAACGGACCGTTCGACCAACGAGACTGGACGAACGGTCCGTTCACTCCGCCACGACCGCGGGTGCGGCTACGGCTGCTGCGGGACCAGCGCCTCCCCGTGGTAGCGGCAGTTCGGCGCCCACAGCAGGTACGAGGGCATGCCGTCGTCCCGCGCGGCCTTGATCTGCGCGCCCACCTCGGCGGGCCCGTAGCTGGCGCCGAGGCTGAAGTCCTGCAGCCACGGGATGATCTGCACGTCGGTGCCCTCGACCGCCTTGGCGAACTCGGCGAGCGAGCGCTGCACGATCTCGTAGGGCTGGGTGTTCGGATCGTCGACGCCGAACTCGCCCGGCCCCCAGTGCGACGGGTAGACCATCGGTGCGATGTAGTCCACGTACTTCGCCATCCGCGGGATGTCCTGGGCGATCTGGGTGGGCCGGTCCACGGCGATGCCGAACACCGACGCCCCGAGCAGCGCCCCCTTCGAGCGGACCGCCGTCTGGGTGTCGCGGAGGAAGTCCGCGATGCCCTGCTCCGGCGTGGTGCGCAGCCCGGCGAAGCGCATCTTCTCGATGCCGCCGTCCGGCCTGCGCACGTAGTCGTAGAGGACGTCGTCGAACCCGAGCGACGCGGCTTCGGCGGCGAGGTCGATGTTGTACTGCCGCACCGCCGGGTCGGCGAAGTTGGTGAACGCGAAGTCGCCGTACCCGCTGCTCCACGGCTGGCCGTCCGCGGTCTGCACGACCCGTTCCCGGTGGCCTTCGCGCCAGGACGCCTCGCCGAGCACCGGGTCCTTGAAGGCGACGAGCCGGCCGACGACGCGCACGCCCATGCCGTGCAGCTGGTCGAGGGCTTCGCGGGCGTCGTAGTAGTTCTTCACGGCGCCGATGCGGTTGGCCTCGGGCAGCGCGGAATCGTAGGGGATCTCGCCGCTTTCGTCCTTGATGTCGAGCTCGACGGTGTCGATGCGGCCCTGCCTGGCGAGTTCGAGCACGGGTTCGCGCAGCGAGTCGCTGGTCCAGGCGAGCCCGGTCATGTGCACGGCGCGCATGCCCGGGTGCTTGATGTGCACGGTCATGGTGCGCTCCGCGCGGTTGCCCGCGAGGTCGGTGGCCACGACCTGGACCTCCCGTTCCGGCCGGTCGACGACGGCGGAGAACGCGCCGTCCGGCCCGGGCCGGACCGGCTCGCCCGCGACGGTCACCTGGTCGGCGCCCGCGGCCTTGCCGGTGACGGTGACGGGTTCGCCGAGCTTCTCGGGCCGCAGCGAATCCTCGACCTGGAGCTCCGGTGGCGCGCTGTCCACTGTGAACTCCTGCGTGGTGCTGGCGGAGCCGAGCCAGGAGATCGCCCTGGGCGTGACGACTTCCAGCACGTGGGAGCCGTCGGGCACGGCGGCCGCGTGCACGGCCACCGCACCGTCCTGGGGCGTGGTGGGCACGGGCTTCCCGTCGAGCAGAACGGTGGAACCGCCGCCCTCGGAACGGATCTGAATGGATCCATCGGCCGTCGCCTCGGCGCGGACCGGGCGCGACGGCAGCCCGTCGACCCGCACGTCCTCTGTGGACAGCATGCGGAGCAGCACGTACCCCGCGATCAGCAGCACGATGACGGCGACGGCGACGACGGCCCACTGCGGGATGCCGCCGATTCCGTTGTCACGGCTGGGTTTCGTTGGCCCTGGGGCCCCTTCGGGCGCAGGTTCGGTCACAGCTTTCGCCTCCCCGACGTCGGCGAATCCGGACAACTGAACACGTTACGTTGCCGGTCGAATGTTCGCGCCACCCTTCCAGGTAATAACGTGGAGATCAACAAGTGACTTTGAGTATCCACATCGGCCGAAAACTGCACTAACGTGCGAACTGATGCTGAGCGTGATCGAGCGCACCTGCGCCGTGACGGCGGTGGCGCTGCTCGCCCTGTCCGGTGCCGCGTGCAGCACCCAGGACCCCGCCCCCGTGGTTGCGGGCGGCCAGGGCGGGGGGGGGGGGGGGGGGGGGGCCGGCAGGCCCCGCCCGGCGGAGGGCGAGGGCCCGGCCCTGGTT
>NZ_JAIUKB010000184.1:0-16051 GCF_020176785.1 Saccharopolyspora sp. 6V
GAGCGGGCGTCGATCACCGGGCCCGCGGACGTGCTGCTCGGCTACCTGCCCGATCTCGACCGCGACGTGCGGCGGGCGCGGGGGGGCGCCGGGGGGGGGGGGGGCGCGGGGGGCGCCGTTCCCCGGACTCGGCGCACCGCTTCTGAGAACCTGAACGCTCGGGAACCGGAACGCTCCGCACCCGTTTCGCAACGCACCACGCACTCCGCCACGAACCGAAGGATTTCGATGAGCTTCTCCCTGGAACTGAGCGAGGAACACCGCGACCTGCGCGATTGGGTGCACGGCTTCGCCGAGAAGGTCATCCGCCCTGCCGCGGCGGAGTGGGACGAGCGGGAAGAGACCCCCTGGCCGATCATCCAGGAGGCCGCGAAGGTCGGCCTGTACGGCTTCGAGACCGTCGCGACGTTCTGGGCCGACGACACCGGCCTGTCGCTGCCCATCGCCAACGAAGAGCTGTTCTGGGGCGACGGCGGCATCGGCATGGCGATCTTCGGCACCACGCTGGCGGTCGCGGGCATCTTCGCCGCGGGCACCCCGGACCAGATGGCCGAGTGGGTGCCGCAGTGCTACGGCGACGAGGACGACCCGAAGGTCGCCGCGTTCTGCTCCTCCGAACCCGCCGCGGGCTCCGACGTCTCGGCGATGCGCACCCGCGCCGTCTACGACGAGGCCACCGACGAGTGGGTGCTCAACGGGCAGAAGGCGTGGGCCACCAACGGCGGCATCGCGAACGTGCACGTCGTGCAGGCGGTCGTGGACTCCTCGCTCGGTTCCCGCGGGCAGGCGGCGTTCGTCGTCCCGCCCGGTACCAAGGGCCTGGAGTCCCCCAGCAAGATCAAGAAGCACGGGTTGCGCGCCTCGCACACCGCGGACGTGTTCCTGGACGACGTGCGGGTCCCCGGCAGCTGCCTGCTCGGCGGCAAGGAGAAGCTGGACGAGAAGCTCGCCCGCGCTCGCGAGGGCGGCAAGGGCTCGAAGGCCGGCGGCCAGGCCGCGATGAAGACGTTCGAGCTCTCCCGCCCCACCGTCGGCTCCCAGGCCATCGGCATCGCCCGCGCCGCCTACGAGCACGCGCTGGAGTACGCCAAGGAGCGCGAGACCTTCGGCCGCCCGATCATCGACAACCAGTCGATCGCGTTCACCCTCGCCGACATGCGCATGGAGATCGACGCGGCGCGGCTGCTGGTGTGGCGCGCGGCCTGGATGGGCCGCAACGACGAGCCGTTCACCGCCGGTGAGGGCTCCATGTCCAAGCTCAAGGCCGGCCGGGTCGCCACCTGGGCGACCGAGCGCGCCATCCAGATCCTCGGCGGCAACGGCTACACCCGCGAGTTCCCGGTGGAGCGCCTGCACCGCGACGCGAAGATCTACGACATCTTCGAGGGCACCGAGCAGATCCAGCAGCTCGTGGTCTCCCGCGCCATCTCCGGCCGCCACATCCAGTGATCCGCTGATCCGAAGCTCGGGCGGAAGCCCCTGGCGCCGACGGTGCCGGGGGCTTCGGCGCGTCCGGCCCGCGGGCGCGCCGCGATCAGGGCTGGGGCAGCGGAGCGAGGTCGGTGACGGTGACCGGGCCGGGGACGGTGGCGCCGTTCCACGGGACGGTCACGCTGTACGGGCTGACCGGGCCGGGGAAGGAGATCTCCAGGGCGCCGGGCACGGACCCGGGGATGCTGTTGCCGGTGTTCGGGTCGGTCACCTGGTAGCTGAACGCGGCCGAGACGGGGTGGGCCTCGTCGACGCGGTGCACCTCGGGCGTCCCCTCGGGGTACCGGGTGGGGATCTGCGCGGAGTCGCCCTGCACGTCCAGGAAGTTCAGGCCGGGGGCGCCGCCGAGCAGGCAGCTCTCGCCGGGCTTCGCGGTGAACCGGACGTCGGCGCCCTCGTGCATCATCGCGTGGTCCAGCGGGCCGACGGTGACGTCGACCTGCTCCGGGGTGCAGTACTCGTCGTAGTCGGGGTGGTCGTGCGGCATGGCCTGGGCGGTGCCCGCGAGCGCGATCCCGGCGAGCAGCGCGGACCCGGCGATGGCGGCGGTCTTGGTGTGCTTGGTGCGGAACACTGGACTCATCTCCCCGGTGCGGCCGTGCGGTCCCCCCGCCGGGAACCGCGACCTTCACGGCCACACGTTCGAGTGATGTTCGAGCGGCCCCCGACGTTGACTCGGAGTGAGCTGAATCACTGCATTCGCTCGCAAGATCCGGCTTCCGCCTGTTGACCCGGGGTCCGCGGGGCCTCCCGACCGAGGTTGCCGGGGCGTGGCGAACACCACTCGGGGAATGCTCGTCCCGGGGCCGATGTTGGAATGTGGGAGGGAAAGTTCCAGGGGCGTGCATCCTCGTGAGTGCTGCGAGGCATCATGTACTCGCCCGAAGGAATGAACATCAGCGGTCGGCGCGAGGCGAACGGTCTAGTTCGCGTTTGATCGGCACGGTGAGCGCGTGGGCTCACCGGTGCCATCGGCTGGGAGAGCCGGTCGCGCCACGAGTCCGGTGCCAGCGGTGCCGGCTCGACCTCAGCAACACGGCTTCGAGAACGAAACGGGAGGGCGAAGCGGTGAACAAGCCCGATCCAGGAACGCCGATCTTCGGCGAGCTGAACAACGAGCTCGGCGGTCTGCCGGACATCGACGTGCACGAGTTCGACTCGCACAGCTTCGACTTCGGCGGCGGGTCCGCCGAGTCCGACGGCGCGGCCCGGCAGAACGCGGCCGCGAACGGGGGCGGTGCCCGCTCCGGCGGCCGCCGCCGCAAGGAGGACTGAGCGCCGGGGCGGGAACTCCCGCACCGCGCACGAACGGGCGGGGTGCACGCGCACCCCGGCCGTCGTCAGCAGCGCGACCGGCAGCCGATCGGCAGCCGAATCAGTAGGTGATCGCCGTCGCCGGGTCGGCCAGCAGCGCGCCGACGTCCGCCAGGAACTGCGAACCCTGCTGGCCGTCGACCACCCGGTGGTCGAAGCTCAGCGCCAGCTGGCACACCTTGCGCGGCACCACCTGGCCGTCCACCACCCACGGCATGTCCCGGATCGCGCCGAACGCGAGGATCGCCGACTCCCCCGGGTTGAGGATGGGCGTTCCGGTGTCCACGCCGAACACGCCCACGTTGGTGATCGTGATCGTGCCGCCGGTCATCTCGGCGGGCGTGGTCCTGCCCTCCCGCGCGGTCGTGGTCAGCGCTTCCAGCGCCGCCGCGAGCTCCCGCAGCGACATGCCGTCCGCGTCCCGGACGTTGGGCACCACCAAGCCCCGCGGCGTGGCGGCCGCGATGCCCAGGTGCACGTAGTCCTTGTAGACGATCTCGCCGGCCTGCTCGTCCCAGGTGGCGTTCACGTCCGGAGTGCGGTGCACCGCCAGGCACAGCGCCTTCGCGGCGAACGCCAGCGGCGTGAGCTTCACGCCCTGGAACTCGGGGTGCGACTTCAGCCGCTGCCGCAGCTCCATCATCGGCGTCACGTCCACGGTGAGGAACTCCGTGACGTGCGGTGCGGTGAACGCGCTCCGCACCATCGCCTGCGCGGTGGCCTTGCGGACGCCCTTGATCGGCACCCGGTGTTCCCGCGCCCCCGCCGGAGCCGAGGCCGGAGCGGCGGCCGGTTCGGCCGGGGCCGACGCGGACTCCACGTCCTTGCGGGTGATCACCCCGCCCGCGCCCGAGCCGGCGAGCGCCCGCAGGTCCACGCCGAGGTCCTTGGCGAGCTTGCGGACCGGCGGCTTCGCCAGCGGCACCGAACCCCGAGCGAGCGCACCCGCCGGGCCCGCGGCGGGCGCGGGCGGTTCCGGTGCGGGTGGCTCCGGCGCGGTCGCGGCGGGTGCGGTGGCCTGCGCGGGGACGGCGGGGGATGCGAGCGACCCCGCCATCGCACCTTGCAGCGCCTGCTGCGCCGTCCCGGCCGACACCGCGGCCGGCACCGCCGCGGCGGCGGCCTTGCGCGGGCGGCGCTTCGAGCTCGTCGCCTGCGGCCCGTAGCCGACCAGGGTCTTCGCCTCGCCGGACGACTCCCCGGACGAGTCCCCGGACGAGTCCGGTTCGGGCTCGCCCGGATCGGCGCCGTCCGGGTCCACGTCGATCGAGATGATCGGCGTGCCGACCTCGACGGTCTGGCCCGCTTCGGCGAGCAGCTCGACGACCTTGCCCTCGTAGGCGCAGGGCAGCTCCACGGCCGCCTTCGCCGTCTCGATCTCCACGAACACCTGGTTGACCGTCACCGAGTCGCCCGGCTGCACCTTCCAGCCGAGGATCTCGGCTTCGGTGAGGCCTTCGCCGACGTCCGGCAGCGGGAAGTACTTGAGTTGCGGCATCCCAGGCTCCCTCAGAAGGCCAGCGAGCGGTCGACGGCGTCGAGCACCCGGTCGAGGTCCGGCAGGTAGTGCTTCTCCAGCTTCGTCGGCGGGTAGGGCACGTCGAAGCCCGTCACCCGCAGCACCGGTGCCTCCAGCGAGTAGAAGCACTCCTGCTGCACCCGCGCGGCGATCTCCGAGGTGACCGAGGACTCCGCCGGGGCCTCGCTGGCCAGCACCAGCCGGCCGGTGCGGCGCACCGACTCGAACACCGGCTCCAGGTCCAGCGGGGACAGGCTGCGCAGGTCGACGACCTCCAGCTCGGTGCCCTCCTCGGCGGCGGCGCTCGCCGCGGCCAGGCAGGTGTGCACCGTGGGCCCGTAGGTCGCGATCGTCGCCGCCGAACCCCGCCGCAGCACGCGGGAGGTGAACAGCGGCGGCGGCTGCGCCTCGGTGTCCAGCTCGGCCTTCTCGTAGTAGCGCCGCTTCGGCTCGAAGAACAGCACCGGGTCGTCGCAGGCGATGGCCTGCCGCAGCATCCAGTACGCGTCCGCCGGGTTCGAGCAGGCCACCACCTTCACACCGGCCACGTGCGCGAACAGCGATTCCGGCGATTCGGAGTGGTGCTCGACCGCACCGATGCCGCCGCCGAACGGCACCCGCACCACCACCGGCATCTTGACCTTGCCCTGGCTGCGGAAGTGCAGCTTCGCCAGCTGCGAGACGATCTGGTCGTAGCCGGGGAAGATGAACCCGTCGAACTGGATCTCGCACACCGGCCGGTAGCCGCGGATCGCGAGCCCCACGGCGGTGCCGATGATCCCCGACTCGGCCAGCGGCGTGTCCAGCACGCGGTGCTCGCCGAAGTCCTTCTGCAGCCCGTCGGTGACGCGGAAGACGCCGCCGAGCTTGCCGACGTCCTCCCCCATGACCAGGACCTTCGGGTCCGATTCCAGCGCCGAGCGCATCGCCAGGTTGAGGCTCTTCGCCATCGTCACGGTCTGCACGGCCGACCGGCCCGTGCTGCCGTCGCCGACGTCGGTCCGTTCCATCGCGGGTGCGGCCATCAGTGGGCACCTCCCTGCGCGGGCTCGGCGAACCCGTCGAGGTAGCGCAGCTGCTCGTCGCGCTGCGCGGCCACGACCGGGCTCTCCTCGGCGTAGACCTCGGAGAAGATCCGGGACGGGTCGGGTTCGGGCATGGCGAAGCAGAAGTCGCGGAACCGGGCGGCGAGCGCGTCGGACTCGGCCTGCACGTCGTCGAAGAAGTCCTGCCCGGCGTCGTGCTCGCGCACCAGGTGCACCCGGAGTCGTTCGATCGGGTCCTTCAGCTTCCACGCCTCCAGCTCGTCGGTGAGCCGGTAGCGGGTCGGGTCGTCGGTGGTGGTGTGCGCGTCCATCCGGTAGGTGAACGCCTCGATCAGCACCGGCCCGTTGCCGTGCCTGCACTCGTCCAGCGCCCAGCGGGACACGGCGAGGCTGGCGAGCACGTCGTTGCCGTCGACGCGGATGCCGGGGAAGCCGTAGCCCTCGGCGCGCCGGTACAGCGGAACCCGCGTCTGGCGCTCCAGCGGTTCGGAGATGGCCCACTGGTTGTTCTGGCAGAACAGCACGAGCGGCGCGTCGTACACCGAGCCCCACACCATCGCCTCGTGCACGTCGCCCTGGCTGGTGGCGCCGTCGCCGAAGAACACCATGGTCGCTTCGCCGTCGTCGTCGCCGACCTTGCCGTCGAACTTCTGCCCCATCGCGTACCCGGTCGCGTTGAGCGCCTGGTTGCCGATGACGATCGTGTAGAGGTGGAACCCGGTGCTCAGCGGGTCCCAGCTGCCGTGGTCGGTGCCGCGGAAGATGCCGAGCAGCTCGGTCGGGTCCAGCCCGCGGCACCACGCGACGCCGTGCTCGCGGTAGCTGGGGAAGGCCATGTCGCGGGGGCGCATCGCGCGGCCCGCGCCGACCTGCGCGGCTTCCTGGCCGAGCAGCGGCACCCAGATGCCCAGCTGGCCCTGGCGCTGCAGGGCGTTGCCCTCCCGGTCGAAGCGCCGGACCAGCACCATGTCCCGGTACAGGTCGCGGAGCTGCTCCGCGGTGAAGTCGATGTCGAAGTCCGGGTGCGATACCCGCTGGCCTTCCGGGGTGAGGAGCTGTACGAGATCAGCTCCGCCCTCGCTCGTCGCGCGCAAACCGGCGATCACCTGCTCCCGTGTGGGTTTCGCTGCGGTAGCGGCAGGGGGCTCGGTGCGGACGTCGTCGGTCTCGTTCGCTGGATGGGCTGGTCGCGTCCAGTGTTCCGGGGACATGCGGATCTCCTCGTGTCGCGCCGGGCCGGTCGCTTGTGGCGACGTGGTCCGGGTACCCCGCTCGCGCTCCGCAGGCCCGGGTCGGGGCCGTGCGGGTGGTCGGGCGGGGTGGGTTGGATCGCTCCTGGCCATCCTGGCACGCGTACCGCCGATTCAGTGAGCCCTGCCACAGGGACGATCTCAGCTCGCGAAATCGCGGAGATCGTTCCCTACGGAACCGTAGCTTCCGCTGATCGGTGCGAAAATCGCAGGTCATCCGAGCAATGGGGTTCCGACTAACGCTGTCGGGAAGGTCGCAGTACCGATACTGCGGAGTACCGGTGATCTGCTGTTTCGAGAACACGCCAAACCTCGGTCGGGCGGACGGCACACTGGGCCGCATGAACGTGGACCCGGACCCGTCACCGTCGGTGACGCTGCCGGACGAGCTCGTGCTGCTGCTGCACCGACCGGACGGCGGGCACCGCGCGGAGCCCGCGGACCTGCTCACCTGGTGCGCCGAGCTGGGCGAGCTCGCGCTGCGCGGGAAGGTGGAGCTGACCGGCACGAAGCTGGCCGTGCTCGACCCGTGCCGCACCGGGCTGGACTGGGCGGACGAGCTGCTGGGGCGGCTGGTGAAGAAGTCCGGCCCGCGCGGCAGGCCGGTGGAGCTGACCGATCTGCTGCCGCGCCGCATCGGCCGGTTCCGGGAGCACCGCGCGCTGCTCGAACGCCGCGGGATGCTGCTGCGGGAGCCGCGCAAGCTGCTCGGGTTCATCCCGGACGACCTGCACTTCCCGGTCGGCCCGGCGCGGCGGGAGCTGGTCGAGCAGGTGCGCGCGGTGGCGCGCGGGGAGCTGCGGGCGGACGGGCGGCGGGCCGTGCGGTGCGGGCTGGTGCACGCTGCGGGCATCGGCGCGGCGCTGGGCGGCGGCCCCGCCGAGCTGGCGGTGCGGGCGGCGGTGGCGCGCGGCGACGGGGCCGGGGCGGCGGCGCGGCGCGCGCTGGCCGCGGTGGCGGCGGTGCGCGCGGTGACCTCCGGCGCCGCTGCCGCCGGGGCTGGTGCCGGCGGAGTCTGACCGCCGGGCCCCCGGCGCGGACCGGCCGCTCCGGCCCGGGCATACGATCGGCGGCATGGATCGTTCCGCCGTGCGCACCGCCGTTGAACAGGCGTGGGGGGACTCCGTCCTGCCGAGCCTCTCCGAACTCGTCCGGATCCCGGCGGTCTCGCCGGCCTACGACGCGGAGTGGGAGTCGGCCGGTCAGCTGGACGCGGCCATCGCGCACGTGCGGGAGTGGATCACCGCCCGGGAGATCCCCGGCGTGCGGCTGGACGTGGTGCGGCTGCCGGAGCGCACCCCGCTGCTGCTGGTCGACGTCCCGGCGACCGAGCCGGTGCCGGAGTCGGGTTCGCAGGACACCGTGCTGCTCTACGGCCACCTGGACAAGCAGCCGCCGGTCGGCGGCTGGTCGGAGGGCCTGGACCCGTGGACGCCGGTGGTGCGCGACGGCAGGCTCTACGGGCGCGGCAGCGTCGACGACGGCTACGCCCCGTACGCCGCGATCACCGCGATCGAGGCGATCCGCGCGCACGGCGGCGCGCACGCGCGCTGCGTGCTGCTGCTGGAGACCGGCGAGGAGTCCGGCAGCCCCGACATGGCCGCCTACCTGGAGCACCTCGCGGACCGGCTCGGTGCCGTGTCGCTGGTGGTGTGCTTGGACTCGGGCGCGGCCGACTACGAGCGGATGTGGCTGACGACCTCGCTGCGCGGGGACGTGCGGGTGGGCGTGCAGGTGCGGGTGCTCGACGGCGGTCAGCACTCGGGCACGGCCAGCGGCATCGTGCCGAGCTCGTTCCGCGTGCTGCGCGCCCTGCTGGACCGGATCGAGGACTCGGCGACCGGCGAGGTGCTGCTGCCGGAGCTGAACGCGGAGATCCCGGCGAACCGGGTGGCGCAGGCGCGGGCCGCGGTGGAGGCGGCGCCCGGCCTGATCCGCGATTCGGTGCCTGCGCGGGAGGGCATGCGCTGGGTTTCCGAGGACGAGGTGGAGCTGGCGCTGAACAACACCTGGCGCCCCACCGTCTCGGTGATCGGCGCGGAGGGCCTGCCCTCGCTGCCGGACGCGGGCAACGTGCTGCGGCCGCAGACGACGCTGGCGCTGAGCGTGCGCACCCCGCCGACGACCGACCCGGAGGTGGCGCTGGCCGCGTTGCGCGCGGCGCTGTCGACGGACGTGCCCTACGGCGCGGAGGTGACGTTCCCGCTGTCGGACGGCGCGGCGGGCTGGAACGCGCCGGACACCGAGCCGTGGCTGGAGACCGCGTTGGACGCGGTGAGCGAGGACGTGTTCGGCGCGCCGTGGGCGACGATGGGCCTGGGCGGCTCGATCCCGCTGATGGGGCTGCTGCAGGGCGCCTACCCGGACGCGCAGTTCGTGGTCACGGGGGCGCTCGGACCGGGCAGCAACGCGCACGTGCCGGACGAGTCGCTGCACCTGGAGTTCGCCGCGAAGATCACCACGGCGATCGCGTACGCGCTGGACGCGCACGCCCGCCGCTGATCCTGGTGCGCCCCCCCCCCCCGGGGGGGGGGGGGGGCCCCCGGGTCAGCTGCTCTTCGGCATCAGGATCCACAGGACGATGTAGACGATGACCTGCGTGCCGGGCAGCAGGCAGGACAGGATGAACAGGAAGCGCACCAGTCCCTTGCCGAGGCCGAAGCGTTCGGCGAGACCGGCGCACACGCCGGCGATCCACTTGTCGTGCTGGGGACGGGACAGGTTCATCGACTGATTCCTCCTGGAAAGTTCGCGATCTTCACCCCAGGGTGCCCGATCTCCGGGACGCCCGCCTCAGGGGAATCCCGGAGATCCCCGCTCAGCCGGTCAGCTCGGCCAGCAGCCCCGGGTGCGAGGACCCGTCCACCGGCAGGTTCTCGCTGCGCACGAACGTGAACCCGGTGTCGGCGAGCACGTGCTGCACCGCGCCGTCCCCGGCGTGCGACCAGTTCGCGGGCAGGCAGCCGCGCACGTCCGCCTCCGCGGTCAGGTTGAGGTCGCCGCCGACCACGGCCGGTCGGCCGGTGCCCGTCGCGGCACCCACCAGCTCGGCGCACTGCCGCCGGGCGACCGCCGGATCCGCGGGGGACAGCTGCGCGGTGCAGGCGGACAGCGCGGGGAACGGGACGCACAGCAGCACCCGCCGGGTCGGGCCGGCGTCCTGCGCCGCGAAGCCGCGCTCCACGACCGCGCCGTCGGACGCACCCAGGTCGCGGTGGGTCAGCACGGCGACCCCGTGGTCGCCGCGGCCGTCGGCGCAGCGCACCGGTGCGTCCCCGGTCAGCTCGGGGGCGAACTCGGCGCGGTAGCCGGTGTCGCGGGACATCGTGGTGATGTCGTGCGCGCACACCTCGTTGAGCGTGACCACGTCCGGTCCGCGCTGCCGGATCGCGGCGATCCCGGAGCGCACCGCGGTGTCGTCGTGCGCCGCGCAGCCGTCGGCGTCGCGGTGGCAGAGGTTGAGCTGGAGCACGTCCAGCGGTGCGCCGCCGGGCGCGACTCTTTCCGGTGCGGGTCGTTCCGGCCCTGGCCGGGCCGCGGCGGTGGACCCGGTGAGCGCGGGCAGCGCGAACCCGGCGCAGGCCAGCAGCGCGCCCGCCATCGCGAGTCGCCGCGCGGCCGGCGGGGTGGTGGATCGGGGGCAGGGCGTCCGGTCGTCGGTCATCGGCATCGCCTCCTCGGCGGCGGAGTGTGCCGAAGCTCGGCGAACGGCGGCAGGGGCCGAACGTGGGGTAGTCCGGCAACCGCTGCCGACGTCCCACCGATGGCGGGTGGCGAACACCGTCCGTGATGGGTGGCGACCGGCGCAACGATCTCCGGCGAACGGTCCACGCTTGCCGGGGCAACAAGATTTCTCTCACATCCCGGGAAAGATCCGATGGTGAATTCCCTGTTGACCAGGGGCGTCCAGCACATGAAACTGAGCCCCGGCTCGGCTCGACCGGCAAGAACCGCCCGTCAGGGATGGTGCTCGCGAGGTCGGACGGCTCGGTGGTGCGGACCTCGCGGGGTCCGGTGGCCGGCGCGGAAAAATTTGACAGCTTCGCAACATCGAGAGCCGAGACTTGACCCCGTTCGGGTGGCACCATCTCAGCACTCGCGTACTCACCTACTAGGAGTGACATCGTGGCGCGTCGGACCACCTGGAGAGCCCTGGCCCTGCTGCCCGCGCTGGTGCTGACCGCGGCGGGCTGCGCGCAGTCCATCGCGCCCACCGGTGCCGACGGGGAGCTCCGCTTCGTGGAGCCCGGCAAGCTCACCACCTGCACCCAGCTGCCGTACCCGCCGTTCCAGTTCGACGAGGGCGGCAAGACCACCGGCTTCGACGTCGAGCTCGTCGACCTCGTCGCCCGCGACCTCGGCCTGGAGCAGAAGTTCTTCGACACGCCCTTCGAAGGCATCCAGTCCGGCGAAGCCCTCAACACCCGCAAGTGCGACGTCGCCGCCGCCGCGATCACGATCACCGACGCGCGGCAGCAGAACATGGACTTCTCCGACCCGTACTTCGACGCGAAGCAGGCGCTGCTGGTCAGCGCCGAGCACCCCTACCCGGACATGGCCGCGCTGCGCGGCAAGAAGCTCGGCGTGCACCTCGGCACCACCGGTGAGGACTACGCCGAGGAGCACGAGGCCGAGCACGGGTACGAGATCGTCCAGTACGAGGACCTGGGGCTGCTGCAGAACGCGGTGCAGAGCGGGAAGGTCGACGCGGGCATCAACGACAACGGCGTGATGCTCGACTTCGCCAAGAAGAACCCGGACACGAAGGTCACCGCCGAGTACAGCACCGGCGAGGTCTACGGCGTCGCCGTCCAGCGCGGCAACGCCCAGCTCGTCCAGAAGGTCAACGACTCGCTGCGCAAGGCGCGGGAATCCGGCGAGTACGACCGGATCTACGAGAAGTGGTTCGGCAAGAACCCGGACCAGCCGTGACGTCCCCGGCCCGGGGCCGGGAGCCGCGCAGGCCCCGGCCCCGCCTGCTGCGCGGCGCCGACTCGGCCCGCCGCACGCCACCACCAGCCCAGCGCCGAGGAAACCGCCCGGGGAGAGTCTGAGGAATGGCAGCAACCGACACGACCGCGAAACCGCGGTCGAGCAAGCGGCAGCGCGCCCGCGTGGTCCGCGGCGCGCAGTACGCCGTCCTCGCGGTCGCGATCGTGCTGATCGCGCTGCTCGCCGACTGGGGCAAGATCGCCGACGCGTTCTTCAACGTGGACGTGGCCGTCGCCCAGTTCCCGGGGATCATCACCACGGCGCTGGTCAACACCATCGTCTACACCGCGCTGGGCTTCGCGTTCGGTCTGGCGCTCGGCGTGGTGCTGGCGCTGATGCGGCTGTCCTCGGTGGCGCCGTACCGGTGGATCGCCACCGCCTACGTCGAGTTCTTCCGCGGGGTGCCCGCGCTGCTGGTGTTCATCGCCCTCGGCTACGGGGTGCCGATCGCGTTCCAGCTGGTCTTCGACATCTACTCGACGGTGATGCTGAGCCTCGGGCTGGTCGGCGCCGCGTACATGGCGGAGACGATCCGCGCCGGGGTGCAGGCGGTGCCGAAGGGCCAGGTGGAGGCGGCGCGTTCGCTGGGCATGTCCCCGGCGCGCACCATGGTGACCGTCGTGATGCCGCAGGCGTTCCGGATCATCCTGCCGCCGTTGACGAACGAGCTGATCCTGCTCACCAAGGACTCCTCGCTGATCTACCTGCTGGGCCTGTCGGCGGACCAGTACGAGCTGTCGAAGTTCGGGCGCGGCGCGCTCACCCAGTACCAGTCGCTGACGCCGATCCTGCTCGCCGGGCTCTGCTACCTGATCATCACGATTCCGCTGTCGCGGCTGTCGAACCGGTTGGAGCGCCGCTACGGCGGCGGCCGGACCGCCCGCGGCAAGTGACGGACCACGACGAGGCAGTGAGGGGCGCCGGATGAGCGCGATGATCGAGGTTTCCGGGCTGGACAAGGCGTTCGGCCCGCTGCAGGTGCTGCGCGGCATCGACCTGACCGTGGACCGCGGCGAGGTGGTGTGCGTGATCGGGCCGTCCGGGTCCGGCAAGTCCACCCTGCTGCGCTGCGTGAACCTGCTGGAGGAACCCACGGCCGGGCGCATCGCGGTGGACGGGGTCGAGGTCACCGACCCGGACACCGACATCGACGCCGCGCGCAGGCACATCGGCATGGTGTTCCAGGGCTTCAACCTGTTCTCGCACCTGACCGTGCTGGAGAACCTCACCGTGGCGCAGCGCAAGGTGCTGCGCCGGGGCCGGGCCGAAGCCGACCGGGTGGCGCGGGAGAACCTGGACCGGGTGGGCCTCGCCGAGAAGGAGGACGCGCTGCCCGCGCAGCTCTCCGGCGGGCAGCAGCAGCGGGTCGCCATCGCCCGGGCCCTGTCCATGAACCCCAACGTGATGCTGTTCGACGAGCCGACGTCCGCATTGGACCCGGAGCTCGTCGGCGACGTGCTGGGCGTGATGCGCGGGCTCGCCGACGAGGGCATGACGATGCTGGTGGTGACGCACGAGATGCAGTTCGCTCGCGAGGTCGCCGACCGGGTGCTGTTCATGGACGGCGGCGTCGTCGTCGAGCAGGGGCCGCCCGCCGAGGTGATCGGCGCGCCCGCGGAGGAACGCACCCGAACCTTCCTGTCCCGCGTCCTGAACCCGACGCACGCGCGCCCCGCGGAGTGATCCGCCGGCGGTCCTCGCCGGAGTGCGCGGCTTCCCGGTCGTGATCCCGTCCGCCCGCGCGGTGGAACGGTGCGGACGCCGCGGCTGCGGTGCGTAGCGGTCGTCGCGCCACGATCCCGCCGACCCGGTGCAGCGGTCCCCGCCGGAGTAGTCCTGTTCGGACGTTCGGTGGTTTCGCGGCGGCTCGGCGATGTGCCGGTCCGCTCCCTCGGCGGTGTCGGTCGAACCCGTCGCAACCCCAAGCTGAACTCACGCGTCTGAGCTGTCGGTGGTAGTTGATCTACTACGCTGCGTTGGGTTCGCCGGATTCGATGTCGGGGGCGGGATCGTGCCGAACAGGCCGTGGGACAACATCGGGGCACCGACCGCTGCCGAGCAGCGGCTCGACGACCTGCTCGGGCAGGGCAGGGCGTGGGGTCGCAGACCCGACGGCCCGGTCGTCCCGCTCGACGTGCACGCCGACATGTTCGACCCGGAACGGGAGATCCGCGGCGAGTACCTCACCCGCAAGCTCGTCGAATCGCCCGACGAGCAGGGCTGGCGCGCGTTCTGGCGCCGCGGCGGGCAGCAGCCCGTGGTGCGCATCGAGGACGCGGTGATCACCGGCAGGCTGGACCTGCGCGCGGCGGAACTGCCGTACCTGCTGGAGTTCGTGCGCTGCCGCTTCGACATGCGGCCCGACCTGCGCCAGGCCACGCTCGCCGGGCTCGTGCTGTGGGGTTGCCGCTTCCCGGGGCTGAACGGGCGGAATCTGCGCACCAGCCACGACACGGTGCTGCGCAACTGCACCAGCATCGGCGGCATCGTGGACCTCGCCGACGCGCAGCTCGGCGGTTCGCTGCTGCTCAACGACTCCGAGCTGCGCAACCCCGGCGGCCGCGCCATCTACGCGGACCGGCTGGAGATCGCCGGGGCGCTGCTCGGGCTGCGGCTCAAGGTGGCCGGGGAAGTGCGGATCCCGGGCGCGAAGATCGGCGGCAACCTCAACTTCTCCGGCGGGGCGCTGCGCAACCGCGGCCGCACCGCCATCAACGCCAACGGCATCCAGATCGGCGGCAGCTTCCGCGGCGACGTCGACCCCATCGGCGGCGGACCGTTCAGCGTCGCCGGCCTGCTGTACCTGCCCAGCGCGCACGTCGAAGGGGATCTGCGGCTGCGGGACGCGGTGCTCGAACCCGGGGTGGCGCCGCCGAAGCGCGGCGAGTCCCAGCACGACGACCCGATCAGCACGTTGCTGCTGGACCGCGGCGAAGTGCGCGGCGACGTGCAGCTGGACCAGAACTTCCGCAGCGGCGGCACCATCCGCATGGTCAGCAGCCGGATCGGCGGCGACCTGCGGATGGCGGGCGCGCAGATCGACCTGAGCTGGTCGCGCTCCGCCGCCGCCTCGGTGGAGCAGCCGATGCGCGCGCTGCACCTCGACGGCACCGAGGTGCTCGGCAACCTGGAGGCGGCGCACGCGGTGCTGCGCGGGCAGATGCGCATGGTGGACGTGAAGGTGCACGGCAGCTTCCAGCTCACCGGCGCCACCCTCGTCGGGCCGCGCACCGACACCCTGCAGGCCAACCGGATCCAGGTCGGCAGCAACTTCGACTGCCGCGAGGCCGACATCTCCGGCACCCTGCAGCTGCAGGGCGCCGACATCGGCGCCAACGTGGACCTGCGGGCCGCGCACCTGCTCAAGCCCGCCTGGCACCGGCACCGCAAGGCGTACAAGTCCTCGCTGGACCTGCGGGCCGCGAACATCGGGCGGGACCTGGTGTGCGCGGAAGGCGTCCGGCCGTTCCGCGCCGAGGGCGAGGTGCAGCTGCGGCGGGCCGTCATCGGCAGGCAGGCGAACTTCTGGGGCTGCGTGCTCGGCGACGGCAGCTCCGCCAACGCGTTCGGCGCCTTCGGCCTGGTGGCGCAGGAACTGACGCTGCTGCCCGCCACGCCACCGCAGGGCCGGGTGGTGCTGCGGCAGGCGCAGTGCGAACTGCTCGCCGACAACGCCGAGACCTGGGACGCGCAGGGCGGCGTCGACGTCGAGGACTTCACCTACTACAACCTCAGCCATCCGATCGAACCGACCGACGGGGCGCGGGTCCGGGAGCGGCTCGCGTGGCTGCGCGCCACCTCCGGGCGCTACCAGCCGGGGCCGTACGACCAGCTCGCCACCGTGTTCCGCAACAACGGCAACGAGGAACACGCGGTCACGGTGCTCATCGAGAAGCAGCGCCGCCGGTACCAGGCGCTGGCCGGGGCGTCCCCGCTGCTGCTGCGACCACCCGTGCGGTTGTGGAGCCTGCTGCAGCGCAGCACCGTCGCCTACGGGTACCGGCCGCTGCGCGCGCTGCTGTGGCTGCTCGCGTTCGCCGCGGCGGGCTCGGCGTGGTTCAGCCAGCACGAGCTGAAGCCGATCAACGCCGACGACGACCCGGTGTGGAACCCGTTCCTGTACACCGTCGACCAGCTGGTGCCGATCATCAACCTCGGGCACGACGTGATGTGGCGGGCCGAGGGCCATTCGCAGTGGATCACCGTGGTGCTCATCGCGGTCGGCTGGGTGCTGGCCACGACGGTGGCCGCGGGCATCACCCGGGCGCTCCGCCGCGAGGAGCGCTGAGTTTTTCGGTTTTCCGGGGTTCGGTTGCTCTGGGGGTCGGGTGGCGGAACCTCAGCGTCCTCCTCGCGAGGACGCTGAGAACCCGCGGGTGGTCCGGGTGATCAGGTGGTCGCTGCTCAGCGGCTTCGCCGCTGACAGGAAGGAGTCGAGA
>NZ_JAIUKB010000185.1:0-7794 GCF_020176785.1 Saccharopolyspora sp. 6V
CGAACCATTCGCCGCAGTTCGCCCCGCAGCTGCACCCGACGTTGTCGGCCGGGGTGGAAACCCTGGTGACGGCGGCCCTGCACCACTTGGACTGACCGCCCCGCGGTGACCGCCCCCGCCCCACTACCGGTGGCCGGTCCCACGGCGCCACCGGTGACCAGTCCCGCCCCGCGGTGCCCGCCGCCGGTGGTCACCCCCGTCGCGGCGGCCGCGGCAGGAACCCGCTGGTGCGCTCGACGTAGTCCGCGTAGCCGGGCCGCCGTTCGCGCATTCCCCTCTCCAGCAGGGGTTGCCCGGTGGCGCGCGCCAGGTCCCAGGTCATGACGAGCGGCGAGAGCAGCGTCGCCGCCCCGGCCCAGCTGTGGCAGGCCAGCAAGTACAGCCCCCACCACACGCAGGCGTCCCCGAAGTAGTTGGGGTGCCGCGTGTAGCGCCACAGCCCGCTGTCGAGGACCCGCCCGGAGTTGGCGGGGTCGGCGCGGAACCGGCTGAGCTGCGCGTCGCCGACGGTCTCGAAGCCGAACCCGATCACCCACACCACGATTCCCGCCCACCCGAGCGCGCCGAGCTCACCGGGGAAGGCGATGGCGGCTTGCACGGGCAGCGACACGAACCACATCACGATCCCCTGCACCAGGTACACGCGCAGGAACATGAGCAATCCGACCCGGTCGCCGTAGCGCCGCGCCATCTCCAGGTAGCGGGGGTCTTCGGCCCCGCCGGAGTTGCGGTGGTGCAGGTGCGCGGACAGCCGCACCCCCCACCCGACGGTCAGCGCGGTGGCGGTCCACCCGGCGGCGGAGCCGGGCCCGGTGAACGCGCAGCAGAGGGCGATCACCGCGAATCCGGCTCCCCACACCGAATCGATGGTGTCGTAGCGCTTGCGCAGCCGGGCGACGCCGTAGGCGGCGAGCACGGTGGCGAGCGCCGCGGCGGGGGCGGTGAGGAACGCGTTCATCGGGCGGCTCCGGCGAGCGCGGCGGCGGCGCCTCGTCCGTCCGCGGTGGTCTTGGTGGCGAGGATCTGGTTGACGCCCATGCGGTTCTCCTCGAACGCGAGCCCGCCGCCGGCGAGGTAGAGCCGCCAGGTGCGGGCCCGTTCGGGGCCGAGCAGCGCGACGGCCCGCTCCCAGTTCCGGTCGAGCGTCCGCGCCCATTCCTCGACGGTTCGGGTGTAGTGCTCGCGCATGGCCTGCACGTCGCGGATCTCCAGTCCGGTGCGTTCCAGGTGGTCGAGGGTGTGGCCGACGGGGACCATGCTCATGTCGGCGGCGATGTAGGCCTCGATGAACGCGCCGCCGCCGGGCGCGTCGCCCGCTCGGGACATCTGCTGGACGAGCAGGTTGCCGCCGGGCCGCAGCATCCGGTGCAGGGTGGCCGCGTACACCGGGTACTGGTTCTCCCCGACGTGCTCGCCCATTTCGACGGAGGCGACGGCATCGAAGGGTTCGCCGGAGATCTCCCGGTAGTCCTGCAGCCGCACGTCGACCTGCCCGCGCAGGCCGAGTTCGTCGATGCGGCCCTGGATGTGGGCGGCCTGCTGCGCGGAGAGCGTGACACCGGTGGCGTGCACGCCGTGGTGCCGGGCGGCGTGCAGGATGAGCGATCCCCAGCCGCAGCCGACGTCGAGGAGCCGGTCGCCTTCGGCGAGCCGCAGCTTGCGGCAGATCAGGTCGAGCTTGTCGTGCTGCGCCTCGGCGAGCCCGTAGTCCTCGCCGGTCCTGGTCCAGTAGCCGGAGGAGTAGGCCATGTTCGGGTCCAGCAGCAGCTCGTAGAACTCGTTGCCGGTGTCGTAGTGGTGCGCGATCACGTCGCGGTCCCGGGAGCGGCTGTGCAGCCGGCCCGCGCGCCCCGCCCCCCCGGCGGGGGGGGGGGGGCGGGGCCCGATGACGCCGAGCGCGACGGCTTCGGTCAGCAGCCGCCGCCACTGCGCGGGGCCGAACCGCACCGCGCCGGTGCCGCCCGCGCGGATCGCGGACCAGCAGCGGCGGAGCCCGTCGGTGAGGTCGCCGCGCACGTCGAGGTCGCCGCTGACGTAGGCGCGCGCCAGGCCCAGTTCCCCGGGCCGGTACAGCACGTGCCGCAGTGCTCGGCGGTTGCGCAGCACCACGCGCGGTGATCCTTCGGGACCGGCGGTGCTGCCGTCCCACGCGGTGAGCCCCACCGGCAGCGGGATGCCGATGAGGTCCCGCACGGCGCGTTCGATCCGGTGGGCCGCTCCGCGCGGCTTGCGCTGTTCGGACACACGAACCCCTTCCTCGGTCTGGTGTTCCTCGTTCGGAGCGGGGTCGCCCGCGGATCGGTGGTTGTGATCCGACGCACAACGACCAAGCCGGATCGGGTGGTGTTCCGAACCGGGGGCATGCAGATCCAGCAGCGTCCCGGCGATCCGGCCGGGCGGCGCGGGCCGCGGCCTTCGGTGCGCGTCCTGCGGTCCCGCGTCGACGAGCCGCGGACGGTGGTCCTCGTGCTGCACGGCGGGCGCGCCACCAGCGACGACCCGGTGCGCACCCACCAGCTCGCGTACCGGCGGATGCTCGTGGTGGCGCGTTCGGTGCGGCGGGCGGCGGCGGGCAGCGCCGTGCAGGTGTGGCTGCTGCGCTACCGGGTCCGGGGCTGGAACGAGCCGCGGCTGGACGCGCTGGCCGACGCGCGCTGGGCGTTGCGCCAGGTCGAGGAGCAGCATCCGGGCGCCCGGGTGCTGCTGGTGGGGCATTCGCTGGGCGGCCGGGTCGCGTTGCGGCTGGCGGGCGAGCAGCGGGTGCGCGGGGTATGCGCGCTGGCGCCGTGGGTTGAGCCGGGCGAGCCGGTGGAGCAGCTCGCGGGCCGCGTGGTGCTGATCGCGCACGGCGATGCGGACCGGGTCACCTCGCCCGCCGAATCGGCGGAGTTCGCGCGCCGCGCGCTGCAACTGCCGCGGCCGCCGTCGTTGACGTACGTGCGCGTGCCCGGCGCGGGCCACGCCATGCTGCGCCGCTGGACCGAGTGGGAAGCGTTGACGAGGCGTTTCGCCCGCGCACTGATCGTCGAGGAGGAGCTGCGATGAGCGGCACCGTGGCCGTGGTCGGCGCCGGGGTCTCCGGACTCACCGCCGCGTACCTGTTGCAGCGCCGCTACCGGGTGCTGCTGTTCGAGGCCGACGACCGGCTGGGCGGGCACGCCCACACGCACCGGTTGCGCAGCGGGGACGGGCGCGTGGTGCCGGTGGACAGCGGGTTCATCGTGCACAACGAGCGCACCTACCCGAACCTGCTGCGGTTGTTCGGGGAGCTGGGGGTGCGGACCGCGGAGACCGAGATGTCGATGAGCGTGTCCTGCGACGGGTGCGGCTTGGAGTACGCGGGGGCGCGGCGGCTCGGCGGGTTGTTCGCGCAGCGCGGCAACGCGGTGCGCCCGCGCTACCTGGCGATGCTGGCGCAGGTGGTGCGGTTCCACCGGGCGGCGAACCGGTTGCTGGACGCTCCCGGCGAGTCGGCGGATTCGGTGACGCTGGGGGATTTCCTGGCGGGGCAGGGCTTTTCGCGGTACTTCGTGGACCACTTCGCGCTGCCGCTGGTGTCGGCGGTGTGGTCGGCGGATTTCGAGGTGAGCAAGCGGTACCCGGCGCGCTACCTGTTCGAGTTCTTGCGCCACCACGGGATGCTGTCGGTGGGTGGTTCGCCGACGTGGCGCACCGTGTCGGGTGGTTCCGGCGAGTACGTGTCGCGCGCGGTGGAGCGGCTGTCGGCGGTGCACGTGGGCACCCCGGTGCGGTCGGTGGCGCGGTTCGCGGACCGGGTGGAGCTGCGGGACGCGCAGGACCGGGTGCACGAGGTGGACCGGGTGGTGCTGGCCTGCCACGCCGATCAGGCGTTGGCGCTGCTGGCCGACCCGACTCCGGCGGAGGCGAAGGTGCTGGGCGCGTTCGGTTATTCGGAGAACGAGACGTGGTTGCACTCCGATGCGGGTGTGCTGCCGCGGGCGACGGGCGCGCGGGCGTCGTGGAACCACCACAAGCCGAGCTGCGCCGCCGATCCGGGGCACGTGCTGGTCAGCTACGACATGAATCGGTTGATGCGGTTGGCGGAACCGGTGGACTACCTGGTGACGTTGAACCCGGCGGGCCGGGTGCGTCCGGAGCGGGTGCTGGCGCGGATGCACTACCGGCATCCGATCTACACGCCGGATTCCGTTGCGGCGCAACGAAACCTGCCCGAGCTGGGCGATGCGCGCACCCGGTTCGCCGGGGCGTACCACGGCTGGGGGTTCCACGAGGACGGCTGCGCCAGCGGGGTGCGGGCCGCCGAGGCGTTCGGGGCGGGCTGGTGAGCGCCGCGGGCGTTCCGGCGCTGTACCACGGGGAGGTGGTGCACGTGCGGCACGGCGACGCCGGGAACCGGTTCCGGCATCCGCTGTACACGTGGCTGGTCGACCTGGACGCGTTGCCGCGGCTGCCGTGGTGGCTGCGGCCGCTGGCCCGGTTCGACGCGCGGGACCACCTCGGTGATCCGCGGCGCGGCATCCGGGAGAACGTGGAGCGCTGGCTGGCGCTGCGCGGCGTCGAGCTGGACGGCGGCCGGGTGCTGATGTTGGCGCACGCCCGCGTGCTCGGACACGTGTTCAACCCGATCACCGTGTACTGGTGCCACCGGCTCGACGGTTCGGTGCGCTGCGTCGTCGCCGAAGTGCACAACACCTACGGGGAACGGCACGCCTACCTGCTGCACCCGGACGAGTCGGGGCGCGCGGAAATGGGCAAGGAGTTCTACGTGTCCCCGTTCCTGCCGGAACACGGCCGCTACGAGATGCGGGTCCGCCCGCCCGGTGAGCGGCTGCACCTGCGCATCCGGCTCCACGACGAGCACCGGCCGCTGTTGACGGCGGTGCTCACCGGGATGCGCGAACCCGCCACGGCGCGGACGGTGGCGCGGGCCGCGCTGCGCCGCCCGCTGGTGCCGCAGCGGGTGTCCGCGCTGATCCGCAAGCACGGGATCTCGTTGTGGCTGCGCGGATTCCGCATCGTCCCCCGCCGTCCCCACCCGCACCAGGAAGGCATCCGATGAGCATCACCGTCCAACCCGCCACCCAACTGGGGCCGTGGGATTCGATCGGGCCGGCACCGCATTCGCCGGTGCGCGCGCGCTTGGCCGAGCAGCTGTTCCGGTACGCGGTGCGGAACCTGCCGGTCCGCGTCGCCCTCGCCGGGGGTGAGCGGCTCGGCGCGGGCGGGCCCGGTGCGCCGCTGATGCGGATCCTCGATCCGGCGGCGTTCTTCCACCGGCTCGGCGCCGACTCGAAGATCGGGTTCGGCGAGTCGTTCGTGGCCGGGGAGTGGGACAGCCCGGAACCGGCCGAGCTGCTCACCCCGTTCGCCGAACGACTCGCGGACCTGGTGCCCGCACCGCTGCAGGCGCTGCGGCGCTGGGTGGACGCGCCCAAACCGGGCGCGGAGCGCAACACGACCACCGGGTCGCGGCGCAACATCGAACGGCACTACGACCTGTCCAACGACGTCTTCGCCGCGTTCCTCGACGAGACCATGACCTATTCGTCGGCGATGTTCACGCCCGGTTCGGACGACCTCGCGGACGCGCAGCGCACCAAGATGGACCGGGTGCTGGACCTCGCCGGGGTGGGCGCCGGGACCCGCCTGTTGGAGATCGGCACCGGCTGGGGGTCGTTGGCGATCCGCGCGGCCGAGCGGGGCGCGCAGGTCACCACCGTCACCTTGTCCGCCGAGCAGCAGGAACTCGCCGAGAAGCGCATCGCCGCCGCCGGGTTCACCGACCGGGTGGACGTGCAGCTGCGCGACTACCGGCACGCCGAGGGCGGTCACGACGCGATCGTCAGCGTCGAGATGATCGAAGCGGTCGGTTCCGAGTACTGGCCCGAGTACTTCGCCGCGCTGGACCGGCTGCTCGTGCCCGGCGGCCGCATCGGGTTGCAGGCCATCACGATGCCGCACGACCGGATGCTCGCGAGCCGCCGCTCGCACACCTGGATCCACAAGTACATCTTCCCCGGCGGGGAGATCCCGTCCCTGCAGGCCATCGAGGGGACGGTGCGCGAACACACCGGGTTGCGCGGCACCGGCCGGCACTCGTTCGGGCCGGACTACGCGGCGACGCTGCGGGCCTGGCGCGACGCGTTCCAGCAGCGGTGGGAGGACATCGCCGCGCTCGGTTTCAGCGAGCGGTTCCGCCGCACCTGGGAGTTCTACCTGGCCTACAGCGAAGCCGGGTTCCGCGCCGGGTACCTCGACGTGTGGCAGCTCGGCTTCCGCAAACCCGCCTGACCACGCCGCCGGACCAGCGGCGGTGCACACTCGGCACGATCCCGGTGAAGGGACCCGGCATGCAGGAACGTCCGCACTCCAGACCGCAGCGGTGGACACCGCCGCCCGATGAAGGGCCCGACGCGCGGGCGCTGATCGCCGACGTCGCCAAGGGCGATGAACGCGCTTTCGAACAGCTCTACGAGCTGCTCGCCGGTTCGCTGCTCGCGATGATCCAGCGGGTGGTGCGGGACGCCGCGCAATCCGAGGAGGTCGCGCAGGAAGTGCTCGTCGAGGTGTGGCGCCGCGCCACCCACTACCGACCGGAGCTCGGCAGCGTGCAGACCTGGGTGTTCACCCTCGCGCACCGGCGCGCCGTCGACCGGGTCCGCTCCGCCCAGGCCGGGCGGGACCGCGAGGCCCGCGTCGGTGCGCAGCAGCACGGCAGGCCGTTCGACGAGGTCAGCGAGTCCGTCACCACCCGGTGGGAGCAGCGTCAGGTGCGGCGCTGCCTCACCGCGCTCACCGAGCTGCAACGGGAATCGGTCCTGCTGACCTACTACCGCGGCTACACCTACCGGGAAGCCGCCGGTCTGCTCGAAGCACCCGCGTCCACCGTGAAGACCCGCTTGCGGGACGGACTGATCCGACTGCGCGACTGCCTGGGGGTGGGCCGATGAGCACCGACCTCGCCACGTTGACCGGTGCTTACGCCGTCGACGCGCTGCCTGACGACGAACGCGCCGAGTTCGAGGCGCACCTGGACTCCTGCGAGGACTGCACGCAGGAGGTCCAGGAACTGCGGGAAGCCGCGGCCCGGCTCGGGTCGGCCGAACAGTCCGCGCCGCCGGAGGCGCTGAAGCAGCGGGTGCTCGCCGAGATCGCCCAGACCCGGCAGGATCCGCCGCCGCCCGCCGACCTGGCGGGGCACGCGGCCAAGCGCCGCCGCCGGTACTCGTGGGCGACGCGGCTCTCGGTGGCGGCCGCCGCGGTCGGCGTCGCGCTCGCCGCCGTGTTCGGCGTCGTCGCCGTCCGCGCCCAGCAGGAGCTCGACGCGGCCCGCGACCGCATGACCGCAGCCGGGACGCGCGGCGCCGAGATCTCCGCCGTGTTGCAGGCCCCCGACGCGCGGGTGATCAACACGCCGGGGCCGGAGGGGATGCGGGCCACCACCGTGCTGTCGCACGCGCAGGGCAAGGCGATGTTCATGGCGACCGGGATGGCGCAGCCGCCCGCGGACCGGGCCTACCAGGTGTGGTTCATCGAACCCGGCGGGTCGGCCACCTCCGCGGGCATGCTCACCGCCGCCGGCGCCGACGACACGGAACCGCTGATCGCCGCCATGCCCCCGGACACCGCGCAGCTCGGAGTGACGGTGGAACCGGAAGGCGGCTCACCGGCGCCGACGACGACGCCGATCCTGATGCTCCCCACCACCTGATCGGAGCTGAGTGAACGGGCCCGTGGGGCCGGGGTGTTTGGGGGACGGGGCGGTGACACACCCCCCCGGGGGGGACAGCCGGCGCGCTGTGGGGTGGGGGG
>NZ_JAIUKB010000186.1:0-7362 GCF_020176785.1 Saccharopolyspora sp. 6V
TCCGCGCCGGCCCCCGCCCGCCCCTCGCTTCCGGGCTTGTTCCCGGGTGGCGGCGCGGTGTTGGGGGCCCCCCCCCCCCCCCCCCCCCACCACCAGGTGCGGAACAGCCGGCGCGATGTGGTGTCGGGTGAACGGACCGTTCGTCCGATCTAGTTGGTCAAACGGTCCGTTCACTCACAATCGCGGGGTGGCAGGGGCTCCTTCGGAGGCGGAACCGACCAGGGCCGCGTACTTCGCCAGGACGCCGTGGCGGAGCGTCGGTCTGGGCTTGGTCCAGGTGGCGCGGCGAGCGGTCAGCTCGGCGTCGGGGACCTGGAGGTCCAGGGTGCGCGCGGCGAGGTCCAGGTGGATCGGGTCGCCGTCGCGGACCAGCGCGATCGGTCCCCCGTCCGCTGCCTCCGGAGCGACGTGCCCGATGCACAGTCCGGTCGTCCCACCGGAGAACCGGCCGTCGGTGAGCAGCAGCACGTCCTTGCCCAACCCGGCACCTTTGATCGCGCCGGTCACCGCGAGCATCTCCCGCATCCCCGGACCACCCCGCGGGCCCTCGAAGCGAATCACCACCACGTCACCCGGCCGCAACGTCCCTTGCTCGACCGCGTCCATCGCACCTTGCTCGCCGTCGAAGACCCGCGCCGTGCCGCGGAACGTGTCGGTATCGAAGCCGGCGCTCTTCACCACGGCCCCGTCCGGCGCCAACGAACCGCGCAGGATCGTCACCCCGCCCGTGGGGTGCAGCGGGTTCGACAGCTGCCGCAGCACGTCGCCGTCGAGCTCGGGCGGATCCAGCGCCGCCAGGTTCTCCGCGAGGGTGCGGCCGGTGACGGTGAGGCAGTCCCCGTGCACCAGGCCCGCGTCAAGCAGTGCTTTCAGCACCACGGGAACTCCGCCGATCCGATCGACTGCGGGCATCACGTGCCTGCCGAACGGCTTCACGTCGGCCAGGTGCGGCACCCGGTCCCCGATCCGGTTGAAGTCCTCCAGCCGCAGGTCCACCTCGGCTTCACGAGCGATGGCCAGCAGGTGCAGCACCGCGTTGGTCGAGCCGCCGAACGCCATCACCACTGCGATGGCGTTCTCGAAGGCCTCTTTCGTGAGGATGTCGCGGGTGGTGATCCCCCGCGCCAGGAGGCCCACCACGGCTCGGCCCGCTTCGCGCGCGCTCACGTCGCGGCGCTGGTCCACCGAAGGCGGGCTCGCCGAGCCGGGCAGGGACATGCCGAGCGCTTCCGCGGCGCACGCCATCGTGTTCGCCGTGTACATACCACCGCACGCGCCTTCACCGGGGCAGATGGCGCGCTCGATGCGTTCCACTTCGTCTTCGCCGATGAGGCCCCGCGCGCACGCTCCCACCGCTTCGAACGCGTCGATGATCGTCACCTCGCGGCCGTCGACCTTGCCCGGCAACGTCGAGCCCGCGTAGACGAACACCGAGGCGAGCCCCAGTCGTGCCGCCGCCATCAGCATGCCGGGCAGGCTCTTGTCGCAGCCCGCCAGCAGAACCGAACCGTCCAGCCGTTCGGCCTGCATGACGGTCTCGACCGAGTCGGCGATGATCTCGCGGGACACCAGGGAGTAGTGCATGCCGACGTGGCCCATCGAGATCCCGTCGGACACCGAGATGGTGCCGAACTCCATCGGGAACCCACCGGCCTCGCGGACCCCGTCCTTGCCGGCCTGCGCCAATCGTTGCAGTGACAGGTTGCACGGGGTGATCTCGTTCCACGACGAGGCCACTCCGATCTGGGGTTTCACGAAGTCCTCGTCCTGCATGCCGACGGCTCGCAGCATGCCGCGGGCGGGCGACCGTTCGATCCCGTCGGTGACGTCACGACTGCGTGGCTTCAGGTCCGGTTCGCTGTGCTCGCCAGTGCTCATCCGGCCGACTGTAGTGCGGACGACAACTGCTGACCCGGTGCCGAGGTCCCCCGACGGGACACACGAAAAAAAAGGGGGCCTGGTCCCCAGGGAGTGGCTTGAAGGCCACTCCCTGGGGACCAGGCCCCCATCATCGTCTTCACCCCAGGCTCGTGACGGTCCTGGAAAACAGAACACGCCCCGGAACTTGGTTCCGGGGCGTGTCCCCTCATGAGTATTGTCGGCGGTGTCCTACTCTCCCACACCCTATCGAGTGCAGTACCATCGGCGCTGGAGGGCTTAGCTTCCGGGTTCGGAATGGGACCGGGCGTTCCCCGCTCCGCTAAAACCACCGACAAATCCAACCACACCAACACCCCACCAAGGGGCGCCATGTGAAACCTCTATCCAATTCAACAACCAACCGGTTGCTGCCTCAGACACCGTATAGTGGATGCGTAGCAATCTTCGTGAACAAGTCCTCGGCCTATTAGTACCCGTCCACTCCACACATTACTGTGCTTCCATGCCGAGCCTATCAACCCCATCATCTCTAGGAGGCCTTAACCCACAAAAGGGTGGGAGACGTCATCTTGGAACAGGCTTCCCGCTTAGATGCTTTCAGCGGTTATCCCTCCCGAACGTAGCCAACCAGCCCTGCTCCTGGCGGAACAACTGGCACACCAGAGGTCCGTCCGTCCCGGTCCTCTCGTACTAGGGACAGCCTTCCTCACATCTCCTACGCGCGCGGCGGATAGGGACCGAACTGTCTCACGACGTTCTAAACCCAGCTCGCGTGCCGCTTTAATGGGCGAACAGCCCAACCCTTGGGACCAACTCCAGCCCCAGGATGCGACGAGCCGACATCGAGGTGCCAAACCATGCCGTCGATATGGACTCTTGGGCAAGATCAGCCTGTTATCCCCGGGGTACCTTTTATCCGTTGAGCGACACCGCTTCCACCAGCCAGTGCCGGATCACTAGTCCCTGCTTTCGCACCTGCTCGACCTGTCAGTCTCACAGTCAAGCTCCCTTATACACTTACACTCAACACCTGATGACCAACCAGGCTGAGGGAACCTTTGGGCGCCTCCGTTACCCTTTAGGAGGCAACCGCCCCAGTTAAACTACCCACCAGGCACTGTCCCTGAACCCGATCAGGGTCCGAGGTTCAGATGCTCAGAACGACCAGAGTGGTATTTCAACAACGACTCCACACCCACTAGCGTGAACGCTTCACAGTCTCCCACCTATCCTACACAAGCCGCACCGAACACCAATACCAAGCTATAGTAAAGGTCCCGGGGTCTTTCCGTCCTGCCGCGCGAAACGAGCATCTTTACTCGTACTGCAATTTCACCGGGCCTGTGGTCGAGACAGCGGAGAAGTCGTTACGCCATTCGTGCAGGTCGGAACTTACCCGACAAGGAATTTCGCTACCTTAGGATGGTTATAGTTACCACCGCCGTTTACTGGCGCTTAAATTCTCCGCTTCACACACCCAAAGGCATGCTAACAGGTCCTCTTAACGTTCCAGCACCGGGCAGGCGTCAGTCCGTATACCTCGTCTTACGACTTCGCACGGACCTGTGTTTTTAGTAAACAGTCGCTTCTCCCTGGCCTCTGCGGCCACCACCAGCTCCCACCGCACGGGTGTTCACCAGCAATGGCCCCCCTTCTCCCGAAGTTACGGGGGCAATTTGCCGAATTCCTTGACCACAGTTCACCCGACCGCCTCGGTATACTCTACCTGACCACCTGTGTCGGTTTCGGGTACGGGCCATGCACACACATCGCTAGAGGCTTTTCTCGGTAGCACGGGATCACTGACTTCACCACAACGGCTACGCATCACCCCTCACCCTTCACACCGCCCGGATTTACCTAGACGGCAGGCTACAGGCTTACACCAGTACTACCACTCACTGGCACAGCTACCCCACTACGTCACCCCATCACTTGACTACCGCAGAATCAGGTCCCATGCACTCACACAACAACTCCGAAGAGCCACCATGCTCGCGGATGGTTAGTCTCAACCGTTTCGCCATGGGCGCGTGCACACGGGTACGGGAATATCAACCCGTTCTCCATCGACTACGCCTGTCGGCCTCGCCTTAGGCCCCGACTCACCCTGGGCGGACGAACCTGCCCCAGGAACCCTTAGTCAATCGGCGGCAGAGATTCTCACTCTGCTCTCGCTACTCATGCCTGCATTCTCACTCCCACACACTCCACGCCACGGTTACCCGGACGCTTCACCGCATGCAGGACGCTCCCCTACCCAACAAGCCACAAGGACTCATTGACACGGCTTCGGCGGTGCACTTCAGCCCCGCTACATTGTCGGCGCAGGACCACTTGACCAGTGAGCTATTACGCACTCTTTCAAGGATGGCTGCTTCTAAGCCAACCTCCTGGTTGTCTGGGCAATCCCACATCCTTTCCCACTGAGCACACACTTAGGGGCCTTAGCCGGTGTTCTGGGCTGTTTCCCTCTCGACGATGAAGCTTCTCCCCCACCGTCTCACTGCCGCGCTCTACCCAGGCGTATTCGGAGTTTAGCTGACGTCAGTAACCCATAAGGCCCATCAACCAACCAGTGCTCTACCCCACCCAGGAAACACACGACGCTGCACCTAAATGCATTTCGGGGAGAACCAGCTATCACGAAGTTTGATTGGCCTTTCACCCCTACCCACAACTCATCCCCCAGGTTTTCAACCCTGGTGGGTTCGGGCCTCCACACGGTCTTACCCGCGCTTCACCCTGGCCATGGGTAGATCACTCCGCTTCGGGTCTGCACCACGCGACTCCACGCCCTCTTCAGACTCGCTTTCGCTCCGGCTACCCCACAACAGGTTAACCTCGCCACGCAGCAGCAACTCGCAGGCTCATTCTTCAAAAGGCACGCCATCACACAACCCAAAGATCATGCTCTGACGGATTGCAGGCACATGGTTTCAGGAACTATTTCACTCCCCTCCCGGGGTACTTTTCACCATTCCCTCACGGTACTATCCACTATCGGTCACCAGGAAGTATTTAGGCTTAGCGAGTGGTCCCGCCAGATTCACAGCGCCCTCCACGGAAACGCTGCTACTCGGGAACAAATCCACACGTATCGCATGTGCTTTCGCCTACGGGACTCTCACCCACTCCGGCCAGGCATCCCAACCTGTTCAACTAACACACACAACCACGCTGAAACGGTGACAGCCGCCTCCAGACAAGCCCCACAACCCCAGACACGCAACCCCTGCCAGGTATCCCACGCGCCCGGTTTAGCCTCCTCCGCTTTCGCTCGCCACTACTCACGGAATCACCAGTGTTTTCTCTTCCTACGGGTACTGAGATGTTTCACTTCCCCGCGTTCCCTCCCAACACCCTATACATTCAGGTGCAGGTGACCCGACATCACTCGGGCCGGGTTTCCCCATTCGGACATCCTCGGATCACAGCTCGGTTGACAGCTCCCCGAGGCATTTCGCAGCCTCCCACGTCCTTCATCGGCCCCTGGTACCAAGGCATCCACCATGTGCCCTACATAACTTGGCCACAAAGATGCTCGCATCCACTATACAGTTCTCAAACAACAACCGAAAAGACACCAACCACAACCCACAATAAGGGCCGCAGTCACCAGTGTGTCCCCTCAGACACCCAACAGCGTGCACGACAACGAAAACTCCGAGCGGCATTTCCACTAAATCCTCGAGCACCCAGAACAGAAGAACACATGTCTTCTCAACCCTGGACACCCCACCAACACCAGTCGAAACCAGTGTCCGCGGATGTGCATTGCTCCTTAGAAAGGAGGTGATCCAGCCGCACCTTCCGGTACGGCTACCTTGTTACGACTTCGTCCCAATCGCCAGTCCCACCTTCGACCACTCCCCCCGGGCGAACCGGTTGGGCCATGGGCTTCGGGTGTTACCGACTTTCATGACGTGACGGGCGGTGTGTACAAGGCCCGGGAACGTATTCACCGCAGCACTGCTGATCTGCGATTACTAGCGACTCCGACTTCACGGGGTCGAGTTGCAGACCCCGATCCGAACTGAGACCGGCTTTAAGGATTCGCTCCACCTCACGGTATCGCCACCCTCTGTACCAGCCATTGTAGCATGTGTGAAGCCCTGGGCATAAGGGGCATGATGACTTGACGTCATCCCCACCTTCCTCCGAGTTGACCCCGGCAGTCTCCTGCGAGTCCCCACCATCACGTGCTGGCAACACAGGACAAGGGTTGCGCTCGTTGCGGGACTTAACCCAACATCTCACGACACGAGCTGACGACAGCCATGCACCACCTGCACACAGGCCACAAGGGAAACCCCCTCTCAGGGGCGATCCTGTGCATGTCAAACCCAGGTAAGGTTCTTCGCGTTGCATCGAATTAATCCACATGCTCCGCCGCTTGTGCGGGCCCCCGTCAATTCCTTTGAGTTTTAGCCTTGCGGCCGTACTCCCCAGGCGGGGCGCTTAATGCGTTAGCTACGGCACAGGAACCGTGGAAACAGTCCCCACACCTAGCGCCCACCGTTTACGGCGTGGACTACCAGGGTATCTAATCCTGTTCGCTCCCCACGCTTTCGCTCCTCAGCGTCAGTATCGGCCCAGAGACCCGCCTTCGCCACCGGTGTTCCTCCTGATATCTGCGCATTTCACCGCTACACCAGGAATTCCAGTCTCCCCTACCGAACTCAAGTCTGCCCGTATCGACCGCACGCCCACCGTTAAGCGGCAGGTTTTCACGGCCGACGCGACAAACCGCCTACGAGCTCTTTACGCCCAATAATTCCGGACAACGCTCGCACCCTACGTATTACCGCGGCTGCTGGCACGTAGTTAGCCGGTGCTTCTTCTACACCTACCGTCACCCGAAGGCTTCGTCGATGTCGAAAGAGGTTTACAACCCGAAGGCCGTCATCCCCCACGCGGCGTTGCTGCGTCAGGCTTTCGCCCATTGCGCAAGATTCCCCACTGCTGCCTCCCGTAGGAGTCTGGGCCGTGTCTCAGTCCCAGTGTGGCCGGTCACCCTCTCAGGCCGGCTACCCGTCGTCGCCTTGGTAGGCCATCACCCCACCAACAAGCTGATAGGCCGCGGGCTCAACCTGCACCGCCGGAACTTTCCACACGCAGACCATGCGGCCACGTGTCCTATCCGGTATTAGACCCCGTTTCCAAGGCTTATCCCAGAGTGCAGGGCAGATTACCCACGTGTTACTCACCCGTTCGCCACTCATCCACCCCCGAAAGGGCTTCAGCGTTCGACTTGCATGTGTTAAGCACGCCGCCAGCGTTCGTCCTGAGCCAGGATCAAACTCTCCAACAATGTCTCAGAGAAAATCCTGCCCCGAAAAAAACGAGGCACCCCGGCCATCCAAAGAAAACCGAGGCATATAATTCATCAAGATGAGTTTACCACTCACCATCATCGGCACGCTGTTGAGTTCTCAAAGAACACACCCACACCATCACCCACAACCCCTGCATTCAGGG
>NZ_JAIUKB010000187.1:0-15132 GCF_020176785.1 Saccharopolyspora sp. 6V
CCGCCCCCCGGGGGGGCCCCCCCCCCCCGCGGGGGGGGCGCCCCCCCCCCGGGGGGGGGCCGCGCCCCCCCCGGGGGGGGGGGGCCCGGGGCGCGGAGTTCGATCACTCGTCGGAGGACTTGCGGATGCCCTTCGAGATGAGGTCCATGACCGAGGAGTCCGCCAACGTCGACACGTCGCCGACCTCGCGGTTCTCCGCCACGTCCCGCAGCAGCCGACGCATGATCTTGCCGGAGCGGGTCTTCGGCAGCTCCTGCACGACCATGATCTGCCGCGGCTTCGCGATCGGGCCGATCTCGTGCGAGACGTGGTCGCGCAGCGCCTTCAGCGCCGCGTCGCCTCCCGCCTCGTCGGCGGCGTTGCCGCGCAGGATGACGAACGCGACGATGCCCTGCCCGGTGGTCGGGTCGCTGGCGCCGACGACCGCGGCCTCGGCGACCGTCGGGTGCGAGACCAGCGCCGACTCGACCTCGGTGGTGGAGATCCGGTGGCCCGAGACGTTCATGACGTCGTCCACCCGGCCCAGCAGCCAGATGTCGCCGTCGTCGTCGTACTTGGCGCCGTCGCCGGCGAAGTAGTAGCCGAGATCGGCGAACTTCGACCAGTAGGTGTCCTTGAACCGCTGGTCGTCGCCCCAGATGCCGCGCAGCATCGACGGCCACGGCTTGTCCAGCACCAGCAGCCCGCCGCCGCCGGGGCCGACGTCCTCGCCGGTCTCGTCGACGACCTTCGCGGAGATGCCGGGGAGCGGGACCTGCGCGGAACCGGGTTTGGTGGCGGTCACCCCGGGCAGCGGCGAGATCATGATCGCGCCGGTCTCGGTCTGCCACCAGGTGTCGACGATCGGGGTCTTCCCGCCGCCGATGTGCTCCCGATACCACATCCAGGCCTCGGGGTTGATCGGTTCTCCGACCGAGCCGAGCACCCGCAGCGTGGACAGGTCGTACTGGGCGGGGATCTCCGCGCCCCACTTCATGAAGGTGCGGATCGTGGTGGGCGCCGTGTAGTACAGCGTCACGCCGTACTTCTGCACGATCTCCCAGTGCCTGCCCTCGTGCGGGCTGTTCGGCGTCCCCTCGTAGATCACCTGCGTGGCGCCGTTGGCCAGCGGTCCGTACACGATGTACGTGTGCCCGGTGACCCAGCCGATGTCGGCGGTGCACCAGTACACGTCCGACCCGGGCTTCAGGTCGAAGACGGTGCGGTGCGTGTAGGCGGCCTGGGTGAGGTAGCCGCCGGAGGTGTGCAGGATGCCCTTCGGGCTCCCGGTGGTGCCGGAGGTGTAGAGGATGAACAGCGGGTGCTCGGAGTCGAACGCCTCCGGGGTGTGCTGGTCGGACTGCGGCTCGACCACGTCGTGCCACCACTTGTCCCGCTCGTTCCACGCGACCTCGGTGGCGGTGCGCTTGACGACCAGGACGTGCTCGACGCTGGGCGTGTGCTGCACCGCTTCGTCCACGTTGGCCTTGAGCGGGGCGGCCTTGCCGCGCCGGTACTGGCCGTCGCAGGTGATGACGACCTTCGCCTCGGCATCGTTGATCCGGGCGCGCAGCGCCTCCGCGGAGAAGCCGCCGAACACGACGCTGTGCAGCGCGCCGAGGCGCGCGCAGGCGAGCATCGAGAACACGGCTTCCGGCAGCATCGGCAGGTAGATCGCGACCCGGTCACCGGCGCCGACGCCCAGCGAGGCGAGCGCGTTCGCGGTGCGGCTGACCTCGCGCTGCAGCTCGGCGTAGGTGATCGTGCGGCTGTCGCCGGGTTCGCCCTCCCAGTGGATCGCGACCCGGTCGCCGTTGCCCGCCTCGACGTGCCGGTCCACGCAGTTGTGGGCCACGTTCAGCTCGCCGCCGACGAACCACTTCGCGAACGGGGCGCCGGACCAGTCGAGGACCTGGTCCCACTTGCGGGCCCAGTCGAGCTGGTCGGCCTGCTCCGCCCAGAAGCCCTCCCGGTCGGCGGCTGCCCTGTCGTACGAGTCCGACGTGGCGTTGGCCGCGGCCGCGAACTCGGCCGTCGGCGGGAAGGTCCTGCTCTCCGTGAGCAGGTTGTCCAAGGTGTTGCTCGGCCCGTCGGGCTGGCTCATTGCGGGGAACCTCCCTGCGCTGCGGGGTGACCTTCGATGTCATCTAGACCGTAGTGCGACGCGGCTCACTCCGACAGAGGTTCTCGCTTTGGTGCGACCAATCCTGCCGGTGACGTCCGTGGTCCGGGCTCGGCACCTGCGGAGCAGGCTGGTGCCCCGAACGTTGCAATCGAGTTGCCCACACACGGTCGAGTGACCAGGGGCGGGAGGTGCGCGACCGCCTCCGGTGCCGGGACCTGCGCAGGTGGGAACGGGTCCAGGCGGGGCCGCCGCACCCGCCGGGTAGCGTCCAGCGGCGTGAGTGCCCAAGAGTCGTTGCTCCCGCTGCTGGAGCTGCCCGGTGTCACCGACGCGGTCGCCGCCGCGCGGACCGCGATCGACGAGATCCACCGGCACCCGGCGAACCGCCGCGGCTGGCCCGCGACCAGCGCCGAAGCCTCGGTGCGCGCCGCCCGCGCCTCGGCCGCCGTCGCCGGCGGGGCCACCGAGATCCCGGACAGCGGCGAGGTGAGCGACCCGCTGCTGGCGGGCGCGCTGCGCGTCGCCGAAGCGCTGGGGCCGCTGCTGCCGACCTGGCAGCGCGCCCCGCTGCAGGCCCTGGCCCGGCTGCACGTGCTCGCCGCCGCGGACCTGCCCGGCGACCCGGACCGGCTCGGCAGGCCCCGCGAGGACCCGGCCGTCTCGGGGCGGCTGGACCTGCTCGCCCAGGTCGTCGCCGACGCGGGCGGCCGCTCGCAGAACCTGGTGCCCGGGCCGGTGCAGGCCGCCGTGGTGCACGGCGAACTGCTCGCGCTCGCCCCGTTCGGCGAGGTCGACGGCATCGTGGCGCGGGCCGCCGCCCGGCTCAGCGTGATCGGCAGCGGCCTCGACCCGAAGGGCCTCGTCGTGCCGGAGGTCGCCTACTTCCGCCGCCGGGCCGACTACCAGGACGCCGCCGCCGCGTTCGCCACCGGCGAACCCGACGGCGTGGCGAAGTGGATCGTGCACTGCTGCACCGCGCTGGAGACCGGCGCGCGGGAAGCGAAGTCCATCGCCGACGCCGTCCAATCGTGAGCACCGCACCGGGAGGGGGCACGGACGTGCCGAAGAAGGTCCTGCTCGACTGCGACCCGGGCATCGACGACGCGCTGGCCATCGCCTACGCCCACGGCAGCCCCGAACTGGAGCTCGTCGGGATCACCACCGTCGCGGGCAACGTGGGGCTCGACCACACCACGAACAACGCGCTGTGCCTCACCGGCTTCTTCGGCATGGACGTGCCGGTCGTCGCGGGCGCCGACCGGCCGCTGGTGCGGGACGTCGTGCTGGCCGACGAGGTGCACGGCGGCAACGGTCTCGGCGGGGTCCGGCTGCCCGCCGCCACCAGCGGGGTGCGGGACGGGCACGCCGTCGACTTCATCATCGACACCGTCGCCGCAGCGCCCGGCGAGATCAGCCTGGTCGCGGTGGGTCCGCTGACGAACGTCGCGCTCGCGGTGCGCAAGGAGCCCCGGCTCGTCGAGCAGGTCCGCGAGTTCGTGATCATGGGCGGTTCCTACACCAGGGGGAACCGCACGCCCGCCGCGGAGTTCAACGTGCTCGCCGACCCGGAGGCCGCCGCCGTCGCGTTCGGCGCCGGCTGGCGCACCACCATGATCGGCCTCGACCTCACCGCGCAGGCCCGCGCGACCGCCGCCGTCCGGGGCCGGTTCGCCGGGCTGGGCAGGCTGGAAGCCGAGCTGATCTCGCCGATCCTCGACTTCTACGGGCAGCACCCGCAGTACCGCGTGGAAGGCCCCGCCGTGCACGACCCGTGCGCCATCGCCTACGCGCTCGACCCCGGCATGTTCACCACGGTGCCCGCGCGGGTCGACGTGGAGGTCCACGGCCGGTTCACCTCGGGCATGACCGTCACCGACTTCGCCGCCCCCGCCGAGCTGCACAACGCCGAGGTCGCCACCGTCCTCGACACCGAACGCTTCTGGGCGAGCTTGTTCACCGCCCTCGGCCGCGTCGCCACCGGCATGGCCTGACTGCCGGATCGGCTCAGCTGCCGAGGGTGCGGAGGGCGTCGCGGACCCGGCCGTCGGCGGCGGTCAGCGCGGCCGCGGCGCGGGGGACTTCGGCGCCGGTCAGCAGGTGCACCAGTGCGGTCTTCAGGTCGCCGTCCGCCGCGTTCAACGCCCGCGCGCACTCGTCCTCGGACGCGGCCGTCGCCTCCCGCAGGATCTCGACGGTGCGGCCGCGCAGCTTCGCGTTCGTCGCCAGCAGGCTCACCATCAGGTTCGAGTAGGTGCGGCCCATCCGGATCATCACGGCGGTGGAGAACGAAGTGAGCACCAGCTTCTGCGCCGTGCCCGCCTTCATCCGGGTGGAACCCGCGATCGGCTCCGGCCCGGTGTCCACCGCGATGGTCAGGTCGGCCGGGGCGTCGCCCGCCGATTCGGGGTTCGCCGACATCAGCGCCGTGCCCGCCCCGATCTCGCGCGCCGCGCGCAGCGCGCCCAGCACGTACGGGGTGCGGCCGGACGCGGTCAGCCCGAGCACGAAGTCCCCCGCGGCCACCTCGGCCCGGGCCATCGCCGCCCCTGCCTCGGCGTCGTCCTCCGCGTTCTCCACCGGCTTCTGGAACGCTCCGGCGCCGCCCGCCTGGTGCGCCACCACCCAGTCCGCGGGCACGTTGTAGGTGGGGATCAGCTCGGCCGCGTCCAGCACCGCCAGCCGGCCCGAGGTGCCCGCGCCCACGTAGTGCACCCGGCCGCCGCCGCGGAGCGCGGCCACCGCCCGGTCGACCGCGCGCGCCAGGTCCGGGAGCGACCGGCCCACCGCCTCCGGCACCGTCCGGTCCTCGGCGTTGAGCACCCGCAGCACGTCGAGCGTCGGCAGCAGGTCGATGTCCCTGGTCCGCTCGTTGGTGCGCTCGGTGGGGGCGTCCACCCGCACGGCGGGTCCCTCGGCGTCGCGGTTCATCGGCCGTCCTCCTTGTGCCGTCGGCGGTCCGGGCGGGCACCGAGCCGGTGCGCGCCGACCGCCTCGTAGGTGGCGTCCAGCGCCGCCTTCGCCTCGTCGATGTGGCGTTGCGCCACCCCGATGAACAGGCAGTCGATCACGGTGAGCTGGCCGATGCGGCTCGCCATCGCACCCGATCGGTACGTCGTCTCGCGCACCGCCGTGGTCAGCACCTGGTCGGCCACCTCGGTGATCGGGGAGCGGCTGAAGTTGGTGAGCGCGGCCGTGATCGCGCCGCGGTGGCCCGCCTCGCGCAGCGCCTCGACGGTCTCGGTCGTGGCGCCGGTGTGCGAGATGCCCAGCGCCACGTCGCCCTCCCGCAGCAGCGCCGCCGAGGTCAGCGCCGCGTGCGTGTCCGACCAGGCGAAGCAGGTCAACCCGATGCGGTGCAGCTTCTGCTGCAGGTCCAGCGCGACGAAGGCGCTGGCCCCCACCCCGTAGACGTCGATCCGGCGGGCGCCCGCGACGGCCTCGACCACCGCGGCCAGCGCGTTCGCGTCCAGCTGCCCGGCGGTCTCCTCCACCGCCTTCGCGTCGGCGTAGGCCACCTTGTCGATGATCTGCTCCAGCCGGTCGTCCGGCTCGATGTCGCCGCCGAGGTCGCGGTCCCGGCTGGAGGTGCGGGCGGTGTCCGCGGCCAACGCGATCCGCAGGTCCGGGTAGCCGCCGACGCCGATCGCCTTGCAGAACCGGGTCACGGTGGTCTCGCTGGTCCCGGCGGCCTCGGCCACGTCCGTGATGCTGCGCCGCGCGATGGAGGCCGGCGCGGACAGCACGATGTTGGCGACCCGCTGCTCGGCCCTGGCCAGGCCCGGGAGCAGGGAGCGGATCCGGACCAGCGGGCTGGTCGCACCGGCTTCGGTCGACGCGTCGTCAAGGGCCATGTGGGAAACTTACTGACGAGGATCTGTGCAGGTCAATGCGGGTATCTCCGGTGCCTTCCCGCGCTGGTCGGGGTGCTGGTGTGGAACTCTGCCGACGGGTGGACGGTGGTCGGCGGCCACCGGGTTGCACCGCCCGTTCGCTAGGCTTCGGGCAGATGCCACGGCGCGGAGCGGGGTGACATGAGCGGGCCAGCGGACCTCGGTTCCGAGCTGTTCTGCGCCACCGGATCGGTCTCCGCCCCGGTCGACGAGCACGCCGAATTCCTGCTCCAGCAGCACGAGGCGGGTGCCCTGCGGCTCTACGACCGCGGCGCGCTGGACCGCGCCGACCCGGACGCGCCGCTGCGCTGGCGGATGACGTGGCAGCGCGCGGACGGCCCGGTCTCGGCGGTGCTGGTGCTGCTGGCGCGGGACGACCTGGTGCGGTGCTGGTTCGCCGCGCGCACCCCCGGCGGGTGGGGGATCGGAGTCCCGTCGCCGCTGCCGCGCGCCGGGCTCGCCCGGTTCCCGCTGGCCGACCCGCGCAGCGGGCTCGCCGTCACCGGTTCCACCTTGCGCGACGACCCGGACGACCTCGCCGGGCTGCTCGCCGCCATCCGGGACCGGCGCGGCGGGACGGCCGTGCTGGTCCGGCACGTCGACCGCGAGGCGGGACGTCCGCTGGTGGTGCCGCGGGCGACCGCGGAGTTCCGCAAGGCCACCGCCGGTACGGCCCCGGTCGTGTTCGTCGGGGACGCGGTGGCGCGCCGCCTCGACGCGGAACTGCCGGAATCGCTGCGGATCCCGCACCGCGGCGCCCGGCTGTTCCTGCCCGGGCCGTGGGCCGCCGAACGCGACGATCCCCTGCTGTCCGAAGTGGACGCGGCTGATCCCGCCGCTTGGGACGAAGCCGCCGCGCTCGCGTTGCGGGTGTCCCGGTGGCGCTCGCCCGCGGCCGACGACGCGGACGAACCGTGGGCGCTGCTGTTCGCCACCGGCTGGCAGGACCAGCGCGTCGCCGACTCGCCCGTCGGGCCGGGGGAGCGGTGGTTCGCCACCGCGGGCGGCGCCGACAAGTCCGACCTGCGCCAGCGCATCCAGGGGGCCGGAGCGCGGCAGGCCGAATCCCGCCGGACCGCCGCGCGGCGCGCCGCCGCCGCGCACGAGCTCGACGCCGAGATCGACCGGCGCACCGCCCGCACCGCGGAGCTGGACCGGTCCCGCCGGGTGCTGGCGGGCGGCGTGCTGCGGTTGCGCGCCGAACGCGACGCGGTGCGGGAACGGCTCGCCCGGACCTCCCTCGGCGCCGCGCGGAGCCGCACCGCGGAAGCGCTACGGCTCGGCGCGGCCCGCTCGGCGCGGCTCGCCGAGTGCGAGCGCGAACTCGAACGGCTCCGCGCCGAGGAGGACCGGCTGCGCGGCCGCGGCGCACCCGCCGAGCTCGGACCGGCCGGCTCGGCCGACCGGCCCGGAGTCCACTTCGGACCCGAGGTGCGCGCCGAGGTGGACCGCCTCGACTGCGCGCGGGCGCGGCGCTGCGACCAGGTGCTCGACCTGCTCGCCCAGCACGCCGCGGCGCCCGGCGGCTCGCTGCCCGCGCTGCTGCGCGCGGGCGGGATCGGCGCCCCGGCGCTGCGACGCGCCCCGGCGGACGCCGCCACCACCTTCCGAGTCCCCGAAGCGGTCGACCCGACCGGCTGGACCGCGTTCCGCGACCACGTGCTGCTCGACCACGCCGGCGATCCACCGACCGCCCTGCACTACCTGGACGACACCGCCGGACCCACCGGTGCGGTGCACGTCGGGCACGTCGGACCGGAACCGCGATGAGCGGCACCGCACCGGAACCGCTGCGCCGCACCGCGTTCTGCGCGGCAGGCCACGCGGGACCCGAGCTGCTCGACGCCGGGAGCGCGCTGGTCCGGCTGCACGAAGCGGGCGAACTGCGGCTCATCGACGAAGGACGCGAACCCGGCGCCGAGCTGCCGCGCCGCTGGCGGGTGAGCTGGGGTCGCGGAACCGGCGAAGTGCGCGCCGCGCTCGTGGCCGCACCCGGCTCCGGCGACGCGCACGCCTTCTGGGTCTACGCCGAAGCCGCCCGGCCCTGGTCCCTCCGCGACCAGGTGAGCCCGGTGCAGAAGCTGGGACTGCTCGCCGCGCGACCGCGGGACCCGCGCGGGGCGTACTCGCTGACCGAGCAGAACCCGCTGGTGGAACTCGACGACGTGGACTTCCTGGTGCACACCTTCGACGAAGGCGTGCGGGACTCGCCGGTGCTGGTCTACAACGACGACTTCGCCCGGCCGCTCCCGCCGGAACTGCTGCGCTTCCGCAACGCCACCCGCGGCCTGTGCGGGCTGCTGCCCGCCGACGACTCGGTGCGGGACCGGGTGAACGCGCTGCTCCCGCCCGCACGCCGGATCCCCGCCCGCGCCGCCCGGCTGTACCTGCCGCCGTGGTGGGTCGATCACGAACCGGACCCGGTGCTGCCGCGGGACCGGTTCCACCGCGCCGGGGAATGGCGGAAGCTGGTGGACGCGGTGCTGCGGGCGAGCAGCTGGCGGGCCGGTGGCGCGATCCGGACGACTGGGGACGCCTGGCAGGCGCTGCTGTTCGACCCGATGCACGACCGCCGGGTCACCGCCGACACCCGCGGCGGCGCACTGCGCTGGCTGCCCGCGGCCGACGACGGTGGTGCGCGGGTGCTGCGGGACCGGCTCAGCGCCGCGGCCGGGCAGGAGGACGCCGCCCGGGACCAGGCCGATTCCGCGGCTCGGGCGCTCGACGAGCGGAGCGCCGCGGCCGAACGCGCGCGGCGGCGGGAACGGCGGTCCGCCGACTCCCGGCGGCGGCTGGCCGAGCTCGTCGGACGGCTGCGGGGCGAGCGGGACGAGGCCGAAGCGCTGCTGCGCCGCGGATCCGTCCCCGCCGCGTGGCGCGCGGCGCACGACGCCGAACTGGAATCCGCGCTGTACGCGGAAGAACTCGACGCGGCCGAAGACCGGCTGCTGCTGGCGCGCCGACGCGTCGCGGCGCTGCGGCGCATCACCGGAGCGGGGAAGGGCGCCGGGTCGTTCGATGCCGGGCCGTCCGACGCCGGGCAGCCCGAGTCCGATCCGTCCGACGCCGGGACGGCGGACGGGGAACTCGGCGGTCCCGGTCGTGCCGTAGCGGCGGCGGACGCCGGGCCGGCCGTGAACCGCTTCGCCGACCTGCTCGACGCGGCACACCGCGCACTGCCCGCGCTGCGCTTCGGTCCGCAGGTCGATCCGTCCGAACTGGACGGTCACCACCGCAGCGCGCAGTGGCTCCGCCGCACCTGGAACGTGCTGGTGCTGCTGGACTCGTACGCGCGCGAACGCGCCACCGCCATCGATCACGCCCGCCCGGACCTGCGCGGGTTCGCCCACTTCGTCCGCGCGCACGGCGGTGCGCGCGGGATCTCCCCGACGCTGATCGCCTCCGGGGAGACCGAGCTGGTGGTCAACACGCCGCGCTACCGCAACGCCCGCACCTTCCCGGTCCCGGTGGAGGTCGATCCGTCCGGGCACGCCTTCTTCGCCGCCCACGTCAAGATCGAGCGCAGCGGTGGTGTCGCGCCCCGCCTGCACTACTACGACGACACCCGCGGACGGTCCGCGTCTGTCCACATCGGACACCTCGGCCCGCACCTGCCCAGTCCCGAGACGAACTGAGCGGTGGCTCGGCCGACCCGGCCGGACGGGTCGCCGCCCGACCGCCCCGAACGCGGAGCGCGCGGCAGGAGCCACCGCGCGTCCCGCCGAGGCCGGACTACGCGCCCGGCACGTGCTCCGGCTCGACGAGCACCACCACGCGCTCGTCCCCCGGCTGCCCCCACTGGTACTCGTCCTCACCGGTGTACTTCTTCGCCATCTTGTTGATGAACGCGTTGTCCGGATCCGGCTCGAACCCGGCGACGCGGCCGCGGATCTCGACGTAGCGGTACGGGTTCTCCGGGTCGTGCGCGGACACCGCGATGCGCGGATCCCGCTGCAGGTTCCGGTACTTCTGCCTGCCGGTGGTCTGGCTGAACCTCACGTGCGTGCCATCCCACTCGACCCACACCGGGCTGGACTGCGGCTCGCCCCGCGGACCGAGGGTCGCGATGTGCGCGAACGCGCGCTTGCTGAGGATCTCGGCCAGTTCCTGCGGGATCGCGGCCATGAGCGCTGCCTCCTGGTGCTCGACGATGAACACCGGTCACGACGCGGCCGGAGGCGCGGCTATTCCGGATTCCCGGGCGGTACACCCGATCGGGAGCAACGGGACGCTCGGCTCCGGGCCGTTCAGCGCTCCACCTCCCGCCAGCCCTCCGCGCGCAGCCCCTGCGGTTCCAGCTCCCCGTCCAGCAAGGTCCGCTCCCGGTCCGCCGCGGAGATGCCGTCCAGCTGCACCCCGCGCCCGGTGTACCGCGCGTCCGGCGCGTAGCGCCAGCGCACCAGGATCCGCTGCCCCGGAGCCGCGTCCACCGCGCCCCGCACCTGCCACCACGCGCGGTGCCCGGAACCCGCCAGCACCCGCTGCGGTCCCTCCGGTGCGCCGTCGCCGCTCGCCTCCACCGGCACCGGGCGCCACGAGGCACCGCCGTCCGCGCTGGACTCCACCACGAGCGCATCGGTCCCGTCGCCGTCCCGCTGGGTGTCGACGAACGCGTCGAAGGACACCTGCGCGGGCCCGGCCACCGGCCCCAGCTCCCGGGTGGTCAAGGTCGCGGGTTCCGCGGCGGGCGCCGACCACTCGCGCGAACCGTGCTCCGGGCGCACCGCCAGCGACTCCGCCACGCCCTGCGCGAGCACCTGCCGGGCCTCGTTGTTGGACCCCCACTCCCGGGACGGGTGCACCCGGTTCGTCAGCAGCACCACCACCGAGCGCGACAGCGGGTCCAGCACCAGCGAAGTGCCCGTGTAACCGGTGTGCCCCGCCGACCGCGGGCCGCTCAGCCCCGCCATGTACCAGCGCTGGTCCAGTTCGAAGCCCAGCCCGTGCGAGTTCCCCGGGAAGCCGCCGTTGAAGTCGGTGAGCATCTGCTCGACCGAGTCCTCGTCCAGCAGCTCCGCGCCGCCGTAGCTGCCGCCGTTGAGCAGCGCTTGGCCGAGCACCGCCAGGTCGTGCGCGGTGGAGAAGATCCCGGCCTCCCCGGCGACCCCGCCCAGCGACCAGGCGTTCTCGTCGTGCACCTCGCCGCGCACCATGCCGCGCGGCGGATCGGCCTGGAACTCGGTGGCCGCGATCCGGTGCCGTTCCTGCGGCGGCGGGTTGTAGCCGGTGTCGGTCATGCCGAGCGGCTCGGTGATGCGCTGCCGCACCACCTCGTCGAGCGGTTCGCCCGCGACGCGGGACACCAGCACGCCCAACGTGATCATGTTCGGGTCGGAGTACTCGTAGCCCGAACCGGGCGGGTGCTGCGGGGTGAGGCCCATGACGTGCGGGATCCGCTCCTGCGGCGGCAGCTTCCACAGCTTCACCTCGGCCTGCAGCCCCGAGGTGTGCGTGAGCAGCTGGCGCACGGTGATCGATTCCTTGCCGTGCGCACCGAACTCCGGCAGGTACCGGGCGACCGGCGCGTCCAGCTCCACCGCGCCGTCCTCGACCTGCTGCAACGCGGCGATCGAGGTGAACAGCTTCGTGATCGACGCGACGTCGAAGATCGTGTCCGGCCGCACCGGTTCCTGCTCCTGCGGCGGCAGCTCGGTGCCCGTCCCGTCCGCGTAGCGCACCTCGCGGCCGAACGCGTCCTGCCGGACCACCACGCCGTCGTGCGCCAGCAGCGCCACCGCGCCCGCGTACATCGGGTGCTGCCTGCCCGGCACCACCTCGGTCCAGGCCGCGATCCGCCGCAGCGCCGCGTCGATCGGCGCCGGATCCAGCCCCACCTGCTGCGGGGTGCCCGGTCGCAGCACCGTGTCCGCGGGCGCGAAGCCCTGCTGCGGCCGGTCGAAGCGGCCGCCCGCGCCGTCCGGGGACGACGCGCACGCGGGCCCCGCGGTGGCCGCGGTGACCGACGCCAGGACCAGCGCCACCAGCGCTCTGCGCATCACGACCTCACCCCTCGCTCGAACGACCCGGCCTCACCGGTACAGCAGGAACCGCTCCCGCGAGCGCCGGAACCCGGTGAGGTCCGCCCGCCAGGAACCGACGATCTCGTCCACCTCCGCGCCCGCGTCGATCATGCCGCGGACCCGGTCCGTACCGGCCAACTTGTCGAACATGCCGTCCGGCCGCCAGCCGAACACCTCCGGGTACAGCCGCTTCGCCGAGACCAGCATCGCGATCGCCAGCCGCACCGGGTCCACGTCGCCGTCCCGGTAGAGCTGCACGCCGCCGCACGTCTGCTCGGCGTGCTTGGAGAACGTGGGCACGAAGTAGGTCTCCCGGAAGCGCACCCCGGCGAGCCCGGCCGCGTTCAGCTCCTCCGCCCACCGCCAATCGATGCCCGGTGCGCCGATGATCTCGAACGGGCGGGTGGTGCCGCGGCCCTCGGACAGCACCGTGCCCTCGAACAACCCCGTTCCCGGGTAGACCATCGCGGTGTCCGGCGTCGGCATGTTCGGGCTCGGCGGCACCCACGGCACCGCGGGCTCCGCGCCGCGCCCCTGCCAGCCCTCCACCCGGACCACCGACAGCCGGTCGCCCAGCGGGGTGTCGGAGTGCTCGGCGTCGAACAGCCGCGCCAGCTCGCCGATCGTCATGCCGTGCTGCAGGGCGATCGGCAGCAGGCCCACCCCGGAGGTGAACCGCGGATCCAGCACCGGTCCCTCGACCCGGCGGCCCCCGATCGGGTTCGGCCGGTCCAGCACCACGAACTCCGCGTCGACCTGCGCGGCCGCCTGCATCGCCTGGTGCATCGTCCAGATGTAGGTGTAGAAGCGGGCGCCCACGTCGGCGATGTCGAACACCACCCGCTCCACCCCGGCCTCGCGGAACATCGCGGCCAGCTTCGGCACGTCCGCGCCGTACGCGTCGTACACCGGCAGTCCGGTGCGCGGATCGCGGACGTCGCCCTCCGAACCGCCTGCCTGGGAGGTGCCGCGGAAACCGTGCTCCGGGCCGAAGACCGCGGCGACGTCCACCGCTCCGCCGGCGTGCATCGCGTCCACCACGTGCTCCAGCGAGGCAAGCACCCCGGTCGGGTTGGTGATCACGCCGAGCCTGCGGCCCGCGAGCCGCTGCCAGCCCTCGGCGGCGAGCACGTCCGCTCCGGTGCGCAGCGACCCGGGCACCGGGCCGTCCTGCTCCGCGGCGCAGGCGCTGGTCGCGCCGAGCAGCGGGGCCGACACCGCGGTCGAGACCAGGAAACCCCGTCTGCTCAACGGCATCGGGGTCACCAGCTCAGTCCGTGGCCGAACGGGAACCGCTGCCCGGTGCCGTCCGCGGTGGGCACCGGAACGGGCAGCTTCCCGGCGGGGGAGACCTCGCCGAGCAGCACCCGCGCCAGCGACTCCATCGCCACCGGCTTGTCCGAGTAGGTCGCCAGCCAGGTGGGCACCTCTTCGACGTGCGCCGCGTCGTACGGGTCCCGCAGAGCTGCCGCGACCACCCGCGTGCCGGAGTCCTGCAACGCCCGCACCAGGTCGCGCTGCGCCGCGTTCGTCCCGTTCCACGCCGCGTTGGTCAGCACCACCACCGTGTCGTGCGAGCGCGCCGCGTCCACCGCCCGCCTGACCTGCCCGCTGGTCGGCGTCATGCCGGTCGGCAGGGAGTCCGCTTCCCGGCCGCGGGCGCGGAACCGCTCCGCCAGCTCGGCGGTCGCCTGGTCCCCGGCCCCGGTGACCAGCACCCGGCCCGGGTCCCGCAGCGGCAGCTCGTGCGCGTCGTCGCGCAGCACCGTGGTGGTGCGGTCGGTGAGCCGCTGGGCCTGCTCGCGGTGTTCGGCGTTGCCGACGACCCGGTCCACCGCCGCCGGGTCGACGAACGGCGAGTCGAGCACGCCGCGCTTGCGCTTCAGCTCCAAGATCCGCTCGACGCTGGCGTCGATGCGCTCCTCGGTGAGCGCGCCGGAACGCACCGCGCCCAGCACCCCGTCGATCGCGACCTGGAGGTTCTGCGGCATCAGCAGCTGGTCGGCGCCCGCTTGCAGCGCCAGCACCGGGATCTCCGCGTCCGAGTGCTTCGCCCGCACCCCGTCCATCTGCAGCGAGTCGGTGACGATCACGCCGCGGTAGCCCAGCTCGTCGCGCAGCATCCCGGTGAGGACCGTGGGCGACAACGTGGACGGCTCGCCCGAGTCGTCCAGCTTCGGGACCACGATGTGCGCGCTCATCACCGCGTCGGTCCCCGCCGCGATCGCCTCCCGGAACGGGGGCGCGTCCAGCTGCTCCCACTGCTCGCGGGTGTGCTCGATGACGGGCAGGTCGGTGTGGCTGTCCTGGTTGGTGTCGCCGTGCCCCGGGAAGTGCTTGGTCGCCGCGGCCACGTTCGCGCCGTCCTGGTAGCCGTGCACCGCCGCCGCGGACAGCCGCGCGGCCAGCGCCGGGTCTGAGGAGAACGAGCGGACCCCGATCACCGGGTTCGCCGGGTTCACGTTGACGTCCCCGCTGGGCGCGAAGTTCTGGTTCAGGCCCATCGCGCGCAGTTCCTCGCCGGTGATCCGCGCGGACGTCTCGGCGTCCTCCGGGCTGCGGCCCGCGCCCAGCGCCATGTTGCCGGGCAGTTGCGTCACCGGTTCGCCGATCCGGGTGACCTGGCCCTGCTCCTGGTCGGTGGAGATCAGCAGCGGCACCCCCGCCCCGGAGGACACCGCGGCCTGCTGCACCCCGTTCGAGAGCTCCGCGATCTGGCGTGGCTCGTGGAGGCTGTCGGTCCAGGTGAAGTGGATCAGGCCGCCGAGGTGGTAGCGCTGCACGACCTCCGCCGGGGTGTCCACGCCGAACTCGGTCCGGTTCTGCGGGTGCGGGGCGTCGGCGGCACGCCCGTAGGCGTAGGTCACGAAGAGCTGGCCGACCTTCTCCTCCAGCGTCATGCCCTGCACCTTCGCCTGGACGGACGGGTCGACCGCGCTGTGCACGGGGGGTGGCGCGGGTTCCTGCGCGCCCGCGGCGGACAGGCCACCGCCCACGGCGAGCACCGCCACGACGCTGCCGATGGCGGCGGGGAGCCGGTGGGAGCGTTTCAAGCCCACGGGGACCTCCTGGGGCTGTGCCCACGGTCCCGCGGCGGGGCGCCGGGTCGGGGTCGGCG